>CAYLXY010000192.1:0-4389 GCA_964387405.1 uncultured Clostridiaceae bacterium | reverse complement strand
CTAGTAATTATTGGATAACTTCAATGTAATTATGGTCATGGTGGTTACTGTTGAACTATCTATAATAATCATATACAATATAATATTATATTGTATATGATTATTATTAAGTATTATATTACAGTAAGATAGGGAATAAATATATTAATAAAGAAATCAATTAGGGAGGTTTTTTAATGCCAGGTAAATTAATCAATAATTTAGGTACAATTATAATTGATGATTATGTTCTAACTTCTATTGCAGGTGTTTCAACTATGGAGTGTTATGGAGTAGTAGGTATGGCAGCTAAGTCAGCAGCAGGTGGTCTTGTAGAGTTGCTTAAAAGAGAACAATCAGGAAGGGGGGTAAAGGTACATACTGAAGATGATGAAATAACAATTGATATATTTGTAATTGTGGAGTTTGGCACCCGTATATCTGTAGTTGCAAATAATATTATAGAAAAAGTAAAATACAATATAGAACACTTGACAGGAATGAATGTTAAAAAGGTTAATATCAATGTTCAAGGTGTCAGGGTTCACAAGTAACCTAAGGAGGTACTAGTTTTGAAAATTGAATATATTGATGGATCATTATTAAAAAACATGATATTATCCGGTGCACAGTCTTTAGAAGAAAACAAAGAGATAGTCGATTCTTTAAATGTATTTCCAGTTCCAGATGGAGATACAGGAACAAACATGTCACTAACTATGCAGTCTGCAGCTAGGGAGGTAAAAGCTACAAAAAACAATACCTTAGAAGAAATTGCTAATGCTGCTGCTAATGGATCTCTAATGGGTGCCAGGGGTAACTCTGGAGTAATTTTATCCCAATTATTTAGAGGGTTTGCAAAGGGAATTAAAGGGAAGAAAAAAATAGATACTAAAAGTTTATCAGAAGCCCTTCAAATTGCTTCTGATACTGCATACAAAGCAGTAATGAAACCGGTAGAAGGTACTATTTTAACAGTGGCAAGAGAAAGTGCAGAAGCAGCGTTAACAATTTCAACTACTGAAAAAAATATGATTGTTTTTATAGAAAAAGTTATTAAAGAAGCAGAAAAATCACTTAGAGAGACACCAGAAAAGCTTAAAGTTTTAAAAGAAGCAGGTGTTGTTGACTCAGGTGGAAAAGGCTTAGTATACATATACCTAGGTGGACTTGCTAGTATAAGTGGAAATTTAGATATGGTAGAGGAAGACAGTATTATAGATAGTGATATTATGGATAATAATTATATTAATAATATAGAAAAAATTGATGGTGAAATAAAATTTGGATATTGTACTGAATTTATAATTCATACTAAAAAGGCGGATATTAATAAATTTAAGAAAGTTATTGAAGGATATGGAGATTCAATGTTAGTTGTGGGAAATGATAATGTTGTAAAAGTACATATGCATACTAATAACCCTGGGAAAGTTATGGAATGTGCATTAGAAATAGGTTCATTAAGTGATATAAATATAGATAATATGAGATTACAACATAGTCACCAAGTATTTAAAGAAAATGATGAAAAAACTAATATAAATAATGAGAAAGAAATAAATAGATATGGATTTATTGCAGTTACTATGGGAGAAGGGTTAAGTAGAATATTTAAAGATTTTACTGTTGATCATGTAATTGAAGGCGGACAGACAATGAATCCAAGCACAGAGGATTTTTTAAATGCTATTGAAAATATTAATGCGGAAACAATAATTATTTTACCTAATAATAGTAATATTTTTATGGCAGCTAATCAGGCTAAGGATATTTCAAATAAAAATATTATTGTAATCCCTTCCAGGTCTGTACCACAGGGGTTGACAGCTTTACTATCATTTGATTTTGAAACTAGTCCAGATGTTAATGAAGAAATAATGATAGAGTCTATAAAAACTGTTAAAACAGGTCAGGTTACTTATGCTATTAGAGATACTAGTTATAATTCATTAGAAATTCGTGAGGGAGATATTTTAGGAATTGCTGATAATGAAATAAAATCTGTAGGTAAAGATATTAAACAAGTATGTGTAAATCTTATGGAAGAAATGGTAACAGATGAAAGCGAAATAATAACTATTTTTTATGGATCTGATACAAGTGAAGAAGATGCTAATGAATTATTAGATGAATTAACTAATAAATATGATGGTTTAGATGTTGAATTGTATTATGGAGGACAGCCACTGTATTATTATATATTTTCTATTGAATAGGAGGTAGCCAATGCTACTTCCTTTTAATTAAATCTCTAATAAATTTCTAATCTAGCCTATTAGTTTTCTAAGTATTAACAAAATCAAAAAATATATGGAGTGTTAATAAATGAGCAGTTTAAATAAAGATATTAAATATATTAAAGGAGTTGGACCTAAAAAAGCTTATCTTTTAAAACGTCTTAATATTAATACTATTGAAGATATGATATGGCATGTACCAAGAGACTATGAAGATAGGGGAAATATTAAAAAAATTAATAATTTAAAATCTGGTGAAAAAGTAACTTTGTATGGAAAAATATTAGGAGAAGGTCTTGTCTCTAAACCTAGAAAAAATCTATCTTTACTTAAGTTTAATATCAAAGATGATACTGGAATAATTGAAATTATATTTTTTAATAAAACATATTTAAAGAAATCATTAAGTTCTGGACAAAATGTAATGATAAATGGTCAAGTAAAAAAAACCTTTAAAGGATTACAAATAGTAAATCCTATTATAGAAAAGATAGATATAGCTAGAGATAATAAGCAAGGTATAGCTCCAATATATCCTTTAACTGATGGATTAAGTCAAAAAGAGATTACTTCAATACAGAAAAGAGTACTTAGACTAGTTAATGATTCTTTAACAGAGTATTTACCAGATGAAATTATAAAGAAAAACAGGCTTTGCAGTATTAAATTCGCTCTTAATAATATACATTTTCCAAGCTCTGTACAGGCTTTGAAAGTAGCTAAATATAGATTAATATTTGAAGAGTTTTTACTTTTGCAATTAGGGCTTTTTATTATGAAAAAGGAAATGATTCAAGACAAAGAAGGAATAGCTCTTAAAAATAATGATAAAATAGATGAACTTGTTAAAAAATTACCATTTAAATTAACTGAAGCTCAAAAAAGAGTAGTTAATGAAATATCTTTAGATTTAGAAAAAGATAGACCAATGAATAGGCTGGTACAAGGAGATGTAGGCTCTGGTAAAACAATTGTAGCTGTAATATCTTTATTAAAAACCGTAGTGAATGGTTATCAAGGTGGGTTTATGGCTCCAACTGAAATATTAGCAGAGCAACATTATCTATCTTTTAAAAAATTACTTGAACCCTTTAATATAAAAATAGGATTATTGACAGGTAGTTTATCCAAAAAAGAAAAAGATAAAGTATTAGAAAAAATAAAGTCTGGGAATATCAATATAGTTATAGGTACTCATGCACTCATACAAGAAGGAGTTAATTTTCATAAATTAGCTTTAGTTATTACGGATGAACAACATAGATTTGGAGTAAGGCAAAGAGCTACATTGGCAAACAAAGGAAATAACCCCCATATTCTAGTTATGACAGCAACTCCAATTCCTAGAACTTTAGCACTGATTTTATATGGAGATTTAGATATCTCAATTATAGATGAGTTGCCACCTGGTAGGAAGTCAATAAAGACTTATAGTCGCACTCCTGAAAAAAGAAATCATATATATACTTTTGTAAAAAATCAAATAGATGAAGGAAGACAGGCTTATGTAGTTTGTCCATTAATAGAGGAGTCAGAGTCTATAGAAGCAAAATCTGCTAGTGAGATTGCTTATGAGCTTTCTGAAGATTTATTAAAAGATTACAAAGTAGAACTTCTGCACGGAAAAATGTTAGCTAAAGAAAAAGAATTTATAATGGATAGTTTTAAAAAAGGTCAAATAGATGTTTTGGTTTCAACTACTGTTATAGAAGTTGGAGTAGATGTACCTAATGCAGCTATTATGGTTGTAGAAAATGCAGAGCGTTTCGGTTTAGCGCAACTCCATCAGTTAAGAGGAAGGGTAGGAAGAGGAAGTTATCAATCATATTGCATTTTAATAAATAATAGCAGGTCTGAAATTTCTAAACAACGTATGCAAATAATGCAAAAGACTACAGATGGATTTATTATATCTGAAAAAGATTTACAATTAAGAGGGCCCGGAGAGTTTTTTGGCATCAGACAACATGGTTTACCGGAGCTTAAAGTGGCTAACTTATTCAGGCATATATCTATATTAAGAACTGTACAAAAAGAAATAGATGGAATTATGGAAATTGATCCAAATTTAAATCTAAATACTTACCCATTACTAAAGAAGAAATTAGAAGAAAACTTTTCTTATAAAGATGAAGAATTCTCCATTGGTTAAAAATAATAATATTATCTT
>CAYLXY010000191.1:0-4391 GCA_964387405.1 uncultured Clostridiaceae bacterium | reverse complement strand
GTTGATAATATAGAACAAATAAAAAAATGTGATAATATAATAATGCCATATATCATTAAATGTTGCTGCCAAATTAAAGCTCATATAGTCTCCCAAGATGAAAGGGAAGAAGGTTTGAGAAAGATACTAAACTTTGGCCATACACTAGGTCATGCATTAGAGGGAGTAACTAATTTTTCTAGATACACCCATGGTGAGGCAATAATCATTGGTATGTATTATGAAACACTTATGGCAAGAAAGTTACAAATGATTGATACAGAATATTCTAAAGAAATATTAGAATTTTTAGAAAATTTGGGATTGGATCTAAATATAGATAGGTATTCTATTTCAGAACTTGCTGATTGGATGTTAGGGGATAAGAAAAATAGTCAAGGAAAAATATCTTTTATTTTGCCTGTATCACAAGGAATAGTAAAAGAAAGATTGTTAGAAAAACATGAAGTAAAGAGTCTTTTACTTTCGGTGAAAATCTAGATCCTTTAGAAAACCCATGAAGACAGTCCCTCTGTTATAAGATCCTTGGTAAGTACCATTTATACTGTCCGTCTCAGGATGACAGAGTTAATAGAAACCACAGAAACAATCCGTGCTGAAAGCCATGGGGACTGTCGGTCTGCGCGAGAATTGTCATCCAGAGCGAAGCGAAGGATCTTAAACGGCTAAAAATTAGATTAAGCATAAACAAAAAAGGTGGTGACATTGTGCTAATTAAACCAGTTAAGAAAATAAAACAAAGTATTAGAATTCCAGGAGATAAATCTATTTCCCATAGGGCAATAATGTTATCTTCTATTGCTGAAGGTGAAAGTAAAATATATAACTTTTTGATGGGTGAAGACTGTCTAGGGACTATCAATTGTTTTGGCCAATTAGGAGTGCCTATTGTAGTTGAAGAGGACCAAATAAAAGTTCAAGGTGTAGGACTAAAGGGATTAAAAAAGCCAAAGGAGCGATTAGATGTTGGTAATTCTGGCACAACAATTCGTTTAATGTGTGGAATATTATCAGGACAAAATTTTGACTGTGAAATTACTGGTGACATGTCTATACAAAGTAGACCTATGGATAGAATAATTAAACCTCTTGAAGAAATGGGAAGTATAATTTATGGTATAGACCATAAAAACCATGCCCCTCTTGCAATAGAAAGTAGTAATCTAAAGCCTATTAAGTATAATATGCCTGTAGCTAGTGCCCAAGTAAAATCTGCTATTTTACTTGCTAGTCTTTATGCTGAAGGAACAACAACTATAGTAGAAAGTCAAAAATCCCGTGATCATACAGAACGTATGCTTAATTATATGGGTGGAAATGTAGAACAAAATGGACTTTCTATAATTTCTAAAGCTGTAGATAAATTATATGGTAAGGAAATACATGTGCCTGGTGATATATCTTCTGCAGCTTTTTTCCTTGTATTAGGTGCTATAACTAAGGATGGGGATATTCTTATTAAGGATGTAGGTCTCAATCCAACAAGAACTGGAATTATAGATGTTTTGGAACAAATGGGTGCTAATATACAAATATTAAATGAAGGTGTTTTATGTGGTGAACCTGTAGGAGATATACAGGTTACTAGTTCTACATTAAAGGGAGTAGAAATTGATGGGGATATAATGCCTAGGCTAATTGATGAAATCCCTATAATAGCAGTGGCTGCAGCCTTTGCTGAAGGTAAAACTATTATACGAGATGCTGGAGAATTAAAGGTAAAAGAATGTAATAGAATTAATGCTGTAGTAACGGAATTAAAGAAAATAGGTGCTAATATTGAAGAAACTGAAGATGGGATGATTATTTATGGTAGTAGTTCTCTAAAAGGTGGAGCAATTGAAAGTTATAATGACCACAGAATTGCAATGGCTTTAGCAATAGCTGGTTTAGTAAGTGAAGAGGGTGTTACTATTGATAATCCCCATTGTGCGACTATATCTTTTCCTAATTTCTTTAGTATTTTAGATGGGATGATACAAAATGAAAGTTGATATTACTAGCCAAACAAAACTTTATGGTGTTATTGGTGATCCAATTAGCCACAGTTTATCACCTGTTTTTCATAACTATTTTTTAAGCCAAAGAAATATCAATGGAATTTATATTCCTTTGAAAATATCTTCTAATAATTTAGCCAGTAAATTAAAGCTTCTTAAAAACAATTTTTCTGGATTTAATCTTACAATTCCTCACAAAGAAAATATAATGAAATATTTAGATGAAATAGATGATCTAGCTATGGAGTATGGTGCAGTCAACACTGTAAAAGTTGTGGATAATAAATTGATTGGCTATAATACTGATGGTGTAGGCTTTGTAAAGAGCCTGGAATATATGAATGTAAATTTAAAAGGAAAAGATGTTTTGTTACTAGGTGCCGGCGGCGCTGCAAAGGTTATTGCTTTGGAAGTTATTAAACTAGGTGGAAATCTAACTATAGCAAATAGAGATATTGAAAGAGCTTTGCAAGTTAAAAATCAGATAACAAAGCTTTATGATGTTTCTATAAACCTAGTAAAACTAGCAGAACTTAATAGCTCTTTTCATGTAATAATTAATAGTACTCCTATAGGAATGTACCCTCACATAAATGAATGTCCTATTTCCTCAAATCTATTAGAAGGCACAGAACTAGTTTATGATTTAATATATAATCCATATGAAACTAAACTTCTTCAATTAGCAAGTAAATTGGGTGCTAAAACAATAAATGGCCTACCTATGTTAATTTATCAAGGATTAAAGTCTTTAGAAATATGGACTGGAGAATTGGCAACTACTGAAGAAGAGCAAGTATTATATAATGAGGTGAAAAAAAGAATAACTATCCATAGAAAGGATTGATATTTTGAAAGATCTAGAGGATATTCGAAATATTATAGATGACTGCGACAAGAAATTGGTGGAAATATTTGAACAACGTTTAATGGCTGTTTTAGATGTTTTAGAATATAAAAGAAAAAATAAGCTTCCTATTTTTCAACCTGAAAGGGAGCAAGAAGTTTTTAAAAAAATAAATTATTATGTTAAATATGATGAGTTTTCTAATGAATTGGATTCTTTATACTCTGAAATATTAAAAATCAGTAAAAGATTACAATCAAAGCACTTATTCCCCTTTAATATTGTGCTCATAGGCTTTATGGGAAGTGGTAAATCTTCCGTGGGCAAACACTTATCGACTTTATTGGAAATGGATTATATAGATACTGATGACTTAATTATAGAAAAATCAGGAATGTCTATAAATGAGATTTTTAATATCCATGGAGAAATTGGTTTTAGAAAGTTAGAAATGGAAGTAATAGAAGATTTAGAAAAGATAGAAAACACTGTAATTTCCTGTGGTGGAGGTCTAATATTAAATGCTTCAAATATTGATCTCTTAAAAAACAATGGTAAACTAATTTGGTTAAAGGCATCACCAGATCAAATTTATAATCGACTTTCTGATGATAATACTAGGCCTTTATTAAAAAATGATTTAACAATAGAAAAATTATCACAAATATTAAATAGTAGATTATCTTTGTATAAAAGTGCTAGTCATCTAGCTATAGATACAGATGGGAAAAATATACAAGAAATATCTAAGGAAATTGTTGAGAAATTGCTTAGTTAAAAATAGGGTAAAAGGGATACCCCTTTACCCATTGTTGCAAACTTCCATATTATATCCTTTAAATCTATATATTAAAAATTTTTCCTTATTATCACTTGTATCTGGTAATTTCACTTTATTTATCAATTGAAATGAAGTCTCTTCCTTAAGAAACTCTTTGTACTCTGGCATTGGATAATAAAGAATTATATCTATAGGCCTTTCTTCTTTTTCAACAGAGTCTAAAATATTGTTAACAACTTTTCTAAATATTTTAACAGAAAAGGGATTAAAAAAATAAAATTTATTATCTGTTGGTTCTACTTGGTATTTTTCTGCTGGACCATATTCAAATTTAATTGGAGCCTTTATATGTTTTGCTCTTTGTCTATATCTCCACTTATTATCTAATGCTTCGTCATATGTTATATCATTTACTTCTATACCTGTTACTGGTATATGAAAGTGATTGTGTATATAAAACGCTACTCGACCTCGGCCGCATCCAAAGTCTACAATTCTATCTGTCTTTTTTAATTTATATGCTTTGAAAAGTCTGTCTAATGCTTTGTAAGGTGTTGCTTCATAACGATTATAATGTATATGTCTCTCTAGCCATTCTCTTATACCAACAGTTTTAATATAAAGTAAACTATCATATTTCTTTTCAGCCATTAATATTTTACCCTCCTATATTAATTTTTTAAATCCTCTATATTATATAATTGGTAAACAGACAAAAAACTCTTGATTGTAAATCAGGAGCTTTTTGTCTGTTTATCTAATA
>CAYLXY010000190.1:0-4435 GCA_964387405.1 uncultured Clostridiaceae bacterium | reverse complement strand
TCTTATAAAATTAATACTAAATCATAGTTTAATTTAAGATCTTGCAGTTAAAGCTATTCATTAAAAAGAACATCAATAATAATTGGTACTTTAGGATGAATAACTTTATAAATAATTTCTAGTCCATTCCTATCCCCAACAATAATACCTGAATGTCTAAGGGTAGCTAAATGTTGTGATAGGGTAGATTGAGGAATATCTAAGCAATTTTGAATATCCGAAACATTACAGCCATCACACTTAAGAAGTCCTTGAACAATACAAAGTCTTACAGGATGGGCTAAAGCCTTTAAAAGTTTAGCATACTCATCAAGATGAATAGTGCTATCTGAAAAATGATTCATAGTATCAACTCCTAATATAAGTATTCCCATATATCTATATATTACGATATTACAATACACCTAAGAATATGTCAAGTCTTTTTTATAATATAATATGGAAGTTTTGTCTACACTATAGTAATATAGAATATGTAGAAAATTAAAAAAACAAAGGAGAGATAATACATATGCAAAATCCAATAGTTACAATTACTATGGAAAGTGGAAAACAAATGAAAGCAGAACTTTATCCAGAAGTGGCACCTAATACGGTTAACAACTTTATATCTTTAATAAAAAAAGGATATTATAATGGTATCATTTTCCACAGAGTAATTCCTAATTTTATGATTCAAGGTGGAGATCCAAAAGGGCAAGGTACAGGTGGACCTGGTTATAGTATAAAAGGCGAGTTTACAGGCAATGGATTTGAAAATGATTTGAAACATGACAAAGGAGTACTATCTATGGCAAGATCAGCAGATCCTGATTCAGCTGGTTCTCAGTTTTTTATTATGGTGGCAAATTCTCCACATTTAGATGGACAATATGCTGCTTTTGGTAAAATTATAGAAGGAATAGAAGTTGCAGATGAGATTGTAGCAGTAGAGTGTGATGGTAGAGATAAGCCTAATGTGGAACAAAGAATGAAACAAGTAACAGTAGATACATTTGGCGTAGATTATCCAGAACCAGAAAAAGTATAATTATAAAGCAAATAAAAATAGCCTTCCATTTAAATTAAATGGAAGGCTATTTTTATTTGCTTTTTTAATATAGTTAAAAATCTTGCTTCAATAAATATTTATTAAAGTATAAAAATTAAAAGAGTTTATGAATAATTAGGACATCTATAGTCATAGTAATTAAATATAAGAGGCAAATAATAGGATAGGTCCAGTAAACTTCTAGAATCATTGTAAGATAAAAATGAGATTAGTTCTTGCAAAGTTTGGCAATAATTCAAAGGATTTGAAGATATTATATATAGGATGTGTTATAATGAATAAAAAAATTGGAATAGTTTTTGATTGGTTGCAAGTAGTTACAGTTGCATTAATAATTGCTATTATAGTAGAAAACTTCATGTTTAGCTTTGCTATTGTAAATGGGGAATCAATGTCTCCCACACTATCTACAGAGGATAGACTATTAATAATAAAAATACCATACATATATAAGTGGCTTAACAAAGGGGACCTTGTTATTTTCAATCCACCTAATAGATCAGACCAAAAAGAAATGTTTGTAAAAAGGGTTGTAGCAAAGGGAAATGATCATTTTTTGATTGAAAAAGGTATTTTGTATGTAAATGGCCAGATGCAAATGGAAGGATATATTTCTGCAGGAGCCTATTTAACTCGTAACTATAATTATATAGAAGGTATAGTTCCACCTAATATGTTTTTTGTAATGGGTGATAATCGGAATGATAGTAATGACAGTAGAACATTTGGATTTGTTCCTAAGGATAAAGTAAGAGCTAAGGTACTTTTTAAAATTTGGCCCTTAGAGGAAATTAAGGCATTTACAAATTAAATTTATAATAGGATGGTAAGTAGTACTTTGATTAAGGGGATTAATTACAATGGATTTAAAAGAAAAAATTATAGATTATTCTAAATATATTGGAATAGATTTAATTGGCTTTACAGGTGTAGGACCATTTGAAGATTTAAGACAGATTTTAATAGAACGAAAAGAAAAAGGCAAACTATCTGGCTTTGAAAAAAAAGATATAGAATTAAGGGTAAATCCTAAGAAGACTTTGCACAATGCCCAATCTATTATTGTAATAGCAATGTCTTACTATATAAATGAAAAAAACTTACAAAATCGTGAAATACCTGAGCACTATGGGAAGCTAGCCAGAACAGCTTGGGGAAAAGATTATCACATAGTACTTATGAATAAGTTAAAAAAGTTAGAAGAATTTATTGGTAAAGAGTATGATGGCTTTGAATATAAATCTTTTGTAGATACAGGGCCTTTAGTAGATAGGTATGTGGCAAATCGGGCTGGCATAGGTTTTTATGGTTATAATTCCACTATAATAAATGAAACTTTTGGTTCTTGGATATTCTTAGGACATATGATAACAAATATTCCATTTAAAGAAGATGAATCCCTAGAAGGTAAAACCTGCTTAGGATGCAATTTATGCATTAAGCATTGCCCCACATCAGCTATAGAAGGAGCCTATAAACTTAATGCTAATAGATGTTTATCAAATATATTACAACAAAAAAGGCCTCTTCCAAAGGAAATGTTATCAATTATAGGGAATAGAATATATGGCTGTGATATTTGTCAAAATGTTTGTCCACACAATATAGACATTAAAGAAATGACAAGTAAGGAATTTATACCAAGAGAATTGTCTAACAATGTCGATTTAATACAATTATTACAAGTGTCAAATAAAGAATTCAATTCTTTATTTAGGGAAAATGCTTCTGGCTGGAGGGGTAAAAAAACATTGCAAAGAAATGCAATAATCGCCCTAGGAAATTCTAAAAATAAGGATGTAATACCATATCTGGAGCCTTTATTAAAGGATATAAGACCAGATATTAGAAAAATAACAAGATGGGCATTATATAATATTAACTCTAAGATTGCTGAGGAATTGATTTCTAACATTCAGCATAGATAAAAGGACAAGTATATCCTTTTAGTAAAATTTTATGGGGGACAAGGTATATGAATATTAAAACTAAAAAAATAATAGATCTTTTAATTAAGGAATATCCGGATGTAAAATGTGAGTTAGATCATAAAACCTCATTTCAGTTACTAGTAGCCACAATTCTATCAGCTCAAACTACAGATAAAAAAGTTAATGAAGTAACCGAAGGTTTGTTTAAAGACTATCCTACATTAGATGATTTTTTATTATTGACTAGGGAGGAACTAGAGAATCGAATAAAACAAATTGGTTTATATAGAAATAAAACTAAATATATTCTTTTAATGTCTAGACAGTTAAAAGAAAAGTTTAATGGAGAAGTTCCAAATACCTTGGAGGATTTAATGTCCCTAGCAGGTGTAGGGAGGAAAACAGCTAACGTAGTTCTATCCACTGCCTTCGGAGTGCCTGCTATAGCAGTAGATACCCATGTATTCAGAGTGTCTAACAGAATAGGATTAGCAAAAGCTAAAAATGTATTAGATACGGAAATGCAGCTACAAAAAGCTATAGATAAAAATCTATGGAGCCTAGCCCACCATCTTTTAATATTTCATGGCAGAAGGTGCTGTTATGCTAGAAGTCCAAATTGTGGTGAATGTATAATTAAAGAGGATTGTAATTATTATGAAGGAATATTAAAATAACGGGATATTTCATATTTTTATCATTTTTTCTATCCGACGTTCCTTTGTCTTTTTAGATGTGATAGGGGCTGAGTGTATAATTCAATGGTTTGTATATGATAAGGGAGCCAGTTAGGATTTTTATTTAAAATCTTGACTGGTTTTTATTAGACAAAAAGTTACAACAAAAGTCGAGAAATGTCTGCAAACAAGAGCTACCAATGGGTTGACTAAATTTTTTAGGGGGGTATAATGGGATAGTGCATTGGTAAGATGAATATACTGGACAAGTTATAGTTATAGGTGGAACTGCATTAACCGCAGCTTTGATAAAAGCTTTATTAGCTGCTGGACTAATCATTATTGGAATTAGTGTTACTTGGGTAGCAGTCATAGCAGTTGCTGATATACTACAAACAAACAACACGGGATACTTTCAAACTAAGTTCTTACTTGGCATGTTATTTATCAATCCAGATGACATAACCAGAACACATGCAATCAATAGAATAAGAGGTGGTTATGACGTATATACTTTCAGTCGGATAGATGCTAGAAGTATTGTAGTTGCAGCAGGAATGGGCATTATTGGGCCAGAGAACGACTATAAATGGTATTTACCTGGGCAATTTTATGATCACTATCATACTGCAAATAGAAATGGAGCACATTCTTTTTATGGGTTACCTCGAACAAGAAGTATGTAACCGTAAATTTAATAATAATTGATATGAATTTACTAGGTTTATTTATTATGGGTAAAAATTAATAATCATAGAAATATAAATTAAATTTAT
>CAYLXY010000189.1:0-4435 GCA_964387405.1 uncultured Clostridiaceae bacterium | reverse complement strand
AGGGAGCTTGAATCCCGATTGAGGAATTTGCCAAAAAATAATTTTAGTGAAAATACTAGGATTTTAGTTAGAAAGTAAGAAATACAAAATTTCACAAATGAAATAATTTTTATTAAAAACATGTAAGAAGTAACAACTCTAATATCTGCAAATTAGTGGATATAAAAAACAAAGACTACTAATCTAGGGGGATGAAAATGTTTAAAAAATTTATTAACAGAATTACAGGTAAAGATAATATAGAGGATTTAATAGATGAAAAAGATGATCTAAGTGAAAAAATAGATGATGTGGAAGAAAAAGTTGAAGAAAGTATAGAAGTAGAGGAAATCGAAAAAATTGATCAAAGCGATGAATCAGAGGAAATAGAGATACTAGAAGAAGTGGAAACTAAAGATCAAGAAGTAGAGGAGATAGAGGACAAAGAAGTAGAAAAAAAGTCTAAAATCAACTTATTCCAAAGACTAAAAGATGGACTATCAAAAACTAAAAGTGGAATTACAGACAGGGTTGATAATTTACTTAAAATCTATAAGAAGATAGATGAAGATTTATTTGAAGAACTTGAGGAAATCTTAATTACTTCAGATATTGGCGTACAAACTACTATGGAAATAGTAGATGACTTAAGAGATAGGGTTAGAAAAGAAAAAGTTTCAGAACCTGTTCAAGTTAAAGAATTGCTTATGGAGAAATTAAAGGAAATATTAGAAGACTTACCAGATTCTAAAATCAATATAGAACCTGCACCTGCAATTATTTTAGTAGTAGGTGTGAATGGTGTAGGAAAAACAACTTCTATTGCTAAAATGGCCTATCGTTTTAAAAACGAAGGTAAAAAAGTACTGTTAGCTGCAGGAGATACTTTTAGAGCTGCTGCTATAGATCAATTGGTAATTTGGGGAGATAGAGTTGGTGTAGATGTAATAAAACATCAGGAAAATTCAGATCCTGCAGCTGTCATATATGATGCAATACATGCTGCTAAAGCAAGAGAAACAGATGTTTTAATATGTGATACTGCAGGTAGGCTTCATAACAAGAAAAACTTAATGAATGAATTAGGTAAGATATTTAAAGTTGTAGATAGAGAATATGGTGATGCATCTAAAGAAATATTATTAGTCTTAGATGCTACTACTGGGCAAAATGCTGTTCAACAAGCAAAAATATTTAAAGAGGTTGCAGAAATAACTGGTCTTGTATTGACAAAATTAGATGGTACAGCAAAAGGTGGAGTAGTTATAGGAATAAGTAGGGAACTTAATATACCTGTCAAGCTAATAGGAGTAGGAGAACAAATGGAAGATCTGCAAGAATTCAATTCGGAAAGCTTTATTAAAGCTATGTTCGGAGAAGATGAATAAAAGGCTTGACACATAAGTTTTTTTATTATAGAATTGCCCTGTAAAGTAAAATTGCTTTACAGAAGAAAAATAGGAAGTGCTTATATGTTAAGAAAAACAGTGGAAATTTCAATTTTATATGATTTCTACAAGCAGTTGTTGACTGAAAAGCAAAAAAACATAGTTGACCTTTATTACAATCAGGATCTATCCCTTGGAGAAATAGCTCAAGGATTAGATGTATCAAGGCAAGCAGTCTATGATATGTTAAAAAGAACTGAAAGATTACTCTATGATTATGAAGAAAAATTGAACTTTATAAAGATTACAGATGATAAAAACAATAAAATATCAAAAATATTAGATGATTTGAGCAGTTTGGAAGATGAAATAAAATCAGTTTCTTCTAAGCAGTCAATTAAGCATCTTACAAAAATTAAAAATCAATTATATAAATTACTAAACAATTAAGTCCCTACCAGGGAGGTGGAACTATGGCTTTTGAAGGTTTAGCAGAAAAACTTCAAAATACTTTTAAAAAATTAAAAAATAAAGGTAAATTAACTGAAAAAGATGTAAGTGACGCAATGAGAGAAGTAAGACTCGCTCTTCTAGAAGCAGATGTTAACTTTAAAGTTGTTAAAGATTTTGTAAACAAGGTTAAGGAAAGAGCAATAGGTTCTGAAGTTTTAGAGAGCTTAACTCCTGGCCAACAAGTTGTTAAAATAGTAAATGAAGAAATGACAGACTTAATGGGTAAGGCTCAAAGTAAAATTAATTTTGCCTCTAGCCCTCCTACAATTATAATGTTAGTAGGCTTGCAAGGGGCAGGTAAAACTACAACCACAGGTAAACTAGCAGGAATGTTAAAAAAACAAGGCAAAAACCCATTACTAATAGCTGGAGACGTATATAGACCAGCAGCTATAAAACAGCTTCAAGTTGTTGGAGAACAAGTAGGGGTGCCAGTATTTACTATGGGAGATAAGCAAAGTCCAGTAGATATTGCAAAAGCTGGTATAGATCATGGTACTAACAATAATAAAGATGTTATATTAATAGATACTGCAGGTAGACTTCATGTTGATGAGGAGCTTATGGATGAGCTTAAAAATATAAAATCTACAGTAAAACCTGACGAAATACTTTTAGTGGTGGATTCTATGACAGGCCAAGATGCTGTAAATGTTGCAGAAAACTTCAACCAAACTCTGGGCATTGATGGTGTTGTATTAACTAAATTAGATGGAGATACACGTGGTGGTGCAGCATTATCAGTTAGAGCAGTTACTAACAAACCTATTAAATTTGTAGGTGTTGGGGAAAAACTAGATGATTTAGAAGCCTTTTATCCTGATAGGATGGCATCTAGAATTTTAGGCATGGGAGATATGCTTAGTTTAATAGAAAAGGCTCAAGAAAGCTTTGATGCTAAAAAAGCTAAAGAACTAGAAGAGAAAATTAGAAATCAACAGTTTACTTTTGATGACTTTTTAGACCAAATGGAACAAGTACAGCAAATGGGATCCCTTAGTCAAATACTTGATATGATACCAGGTATGGGAGGAAAACAACTTAAAAATTTAGATGTTGATGATAAAGACTTAGTATATATTAAGGCTGTTATACAATCTATGACTAAGGAAGAAAGACAAAACCCAAGCATTATCAATGGAAGTAGAAGAAAAAGAATAGCCAGTGGTAGTGGAACTTCTGTACAACAAGTAAATAAATTATTAAAACAATTTGAGCAGACTAGAAAAATGATGAAACAGTTTACAGACATGGAAAAATCAATGAAAAAAGGTGGAAAATTTAAAATGCCTTTTTTAGGTAGATAATAAAAACTTTTAAAGGAGGTGAAACAATGGCAGTTAAAATCAGATTAAAAAGAATGGGTGGAAATAAAAGACCCTTTTATAGAATAGTAGTAGCTGACTCAAGAGCTCCAAGAAATGGAAGATTTATAGAGGAAATAGGATACTATAATCCAATTTCTGAGCCAAAGGAAATTAAAATTGACAATGAAAAGGCTGAAAAATGGTTGAGTAATGGTGCACAACCAACAACTACAGTAAAGGATTTATTTAAGAAAAATGGCATAATTGAATAATTACCTTAGTTTAGGAGGTATAAAAATGGGTCATTTAGTAGAAATTATAGCTAAAGGATTGGTAGATAATCCTGATCAAGTTACTGTTAACGAAGTAGAAGGAAATCAATCAGTTATATTAGAATTAAAAGTTGCTCCCGAGGATATGGGAAAAGTAATAGGTAAGCAAGGTAGAATTGCTAAGGCAATTAGAACAGTTGTAAAAGCAGCAGCTACCAAGCAAAATAAAAGAGTGATTGTAGAGATTATTCAGTAAGGATTAGGGGGACCTAGTCCTTCTTGCTGTATAGCTATTATTTAAAATAAAATTATATTGATAAGTTAATAATGTATACTTAATATTATCTTAGAAAAGGGTGTATGTATCTATATGGAAAAAATGCTTAAAGTAGGTAAAATAATTAATACCCATGGCATAAGAGGACAGTTAAAGATTTTTCCTCTGACAGACTCTATGAAGGATTTTGGAGAATTAGACTGGGTTTATATAGATGATTATAAAGAAAAATTTTATATAAATAATGTAAAATATATGCCTAGTCTTGTTCTTTTATCTTTTAAAGGCTATGAAGATATTAATTTAGTTGAAAAACTCAAAAACAAATACTTGTTTATTGATCAAAGTCAACGAAAAAACTTACCTGAGGATACTTATTATATGGCTGATATTATAGGACTTGATGTTTATACAGTAAAAAATGAATATATAGGCATTGTAGATGATATAATTCAAACAGGCCCTAGTGAAGTATACATTATTAAAAACCAAGATAAAAAAGAATTTATGATACCTGCAGTTAAAGAATTCATAGTTGAGATTTCTTTGGAGGAAAGCAGAATTACTATAAATCCCATTGAAGGGTTGATAGAATGATAGTAAAGGTTATGACTTTGTTTCCTGAAATGTTTTCTGGCCCACTGAATACTAGTATAATTCAGCGAGCAAAAGAAAGAAATATTATAGATATAGAATATT
>CAYLXY010000188.1:0-4454 GCA_964387405.1 uncultured Clostridiaceae bacterium | reverse complement strand
ACTACATATTCGGGAATTATTTAGCTCGAAATATATTTACTCGTTAAGGCTGTGTGATTGAATAATATAAAGCACTAAAAAATACCCCTTGATCTGCATCTAGATTACAGGGGTATTTTTAAGAACCTACTCTTCTATTTATATATATATTCTTTTATAACAATACTTAATATATCTTTACTACCTCCAGTATTTAATGCCCTTTACTTAATTCTTGTTTCTTTGTAATAGTTTCGGTTAAACGGTCAAGTATAACAGCTAATATTACAATTCCAAGACCACCAACTGCTCCATTACCTATATCTAACATTTGCATAGCTTCTAAAACTACTAAACCTAGACCTCCTGCGCCAATCATAGATGCAATAACAGTCATTGATAAAGACATCATAATACACTGGTTAACACCTGCCATAATTGTTGGCAAAGCTAGAGGTAACTCTATACCCAATAAAGTTTGCCATTTAGTAGCACCGAAAGCATCAGCTGCTTCTATCATCTCTTCTGATACCTCACGAATACCTAAATTAGTCAGACGTACAGCAGGTGGCATAGCAAATATCATAGTCGCCACTAGAGCTGCTACCTTACCCATTCCAAAAAACATTACTGCTGGAATCAAATAAACAAAACTGGGTAATGTTTGCATAAGATCCAACAAGGGCCGAACTAATTTTTCAATAAAATCATTTTGGGAAGCTAATATTCCCAAAGGAACACCAAAGAGTAAAGATACTGCTGTTCCTGAAAGAGCTAAAACAATAGTCGCCATTGTTTGGTCCCACACTTGCATTCCAAAAGTAGCCAATAAGCCTACAACTGCAAAAATAGCTAAGTTTCTTCCTGCTAAACGCCAAACAAGTATGCCTATCAATACAATAACTACAATCTCTGGCAACCCTAACAGTACTGTTTCAAGTTGTTTTATAATAACCTCTATAAAAGAACTTAGACTACGTAGAGTAGGACTTATATAATAGTTAATAACTTCAAAAGCTGAATTGATCCAATCCGCCAAAGGGATTACGAAATCAATCATTAATTTTCCCCCTTACTTTCCTAGCCAAGAATCAATTTGAGAACGATTCTCTTCAATCCACTCTGCAGCCAAATCTTCTATTTCTTTACCACCTTCTTGATAGTCATAAAGAAATTGTTCCGTTTCATCAAGACTCATTTTGAAATTATTACAGTAATTGTGAATATCTGGAGCCGTTTCTTCTAAGCCAAGTCTCATTCCCCAAAGCTCACTATCAAGCTCCCAATATCCTTTAGGATCTTTTAGTACTTTACCGTCATATTTACGCATCATAATATGAGGACGCCATCCTAAAAAAACAATAGGTTCTTCCTGTGAAACTGCATACTCTACTTCTGCCATCATAGAAGCCATTGTTCCTGATATAATTTCCATATCTAAGTCATAACCATCAATTACCTCTTTACTTAAACCCATCATTCCTGAACCTGGTTCAATTCCAACTAGCTTATTGTTTACCAGATCTTCATTGCCTTTTAAATCCGCAATAGAATCAATGTCCATATGTCCTGGTACTACCCAGCCTACAGGGGCATCTTCAAAAATAGCACTTCCTAATTCGTACTTACCCTCATACTTTTCTTGATAACTCTCGTGAATAGATGGTAGCCAAACACCTGACCAAATATCGATATCTCCTTGATCTAAAGACATAAACATAAAGCCTACATCTCCTTTAACAATCTCTACATCGTAGCCCTCTTCTGTAGCAACCTGCTTCATAATTTCTACAAAAGGAACTTCGTAATCATAAGGAGCTTGTCCTATTTTCAAAACTTTGTTTGCATCTCCTTTACCACTACACCCAACTATTATTAATGAACTAGTAATTACTAGCATCACTAACACGAAAAAAATACTTTTCTTTTTTCTCACTTTTTTCT
This sequence comes from uncultured Clostridiaceae bacterium, assembly GCA_964387405.1. GTDB lineage: Bacteria > Bacillota > Clostridia > Peptostreptococcales > Natronincolaceae > JAAZJW01. The sequence continues at coordinate 2,531 of CAYLXY010000188.1, read as the reverse complement.
CACTATAAATCCTCCTATTTTTTTATTAAAACCGAACTATTTCTACATTGTACCATATATTTTTTAAAAGTAAAAAATATACCCACAGTAAATTCTGCTTTATAAAAATAATTTTCTCAATTTATCCTGGAATTATTTTCATTAAACTTGACTTAATCAATTAAAAATCAGTACGGTTTGTGTCCAAGTATTCTATCTTTTAAGCTAGCAAAATAATAAAGCTAAGAAATGGATTCTTTTAAGGACTTTTTTCTTAAAAAATAAATCAAACATGTTAAAATAGGAATAATAATTGCAAAAATTAAAAACAGGATACCATAAAAAAGATTGAATTCCTTTCTAGCTCTAACAACCGACCCAAAACTTAGTATTAACATAGAAACTAATCCACCTATTATTCCTACTATAAAAATAATTATCCTATCGCCTTCGCCCTTGTTAAATACTTCTCTAGTAGCCCTAGTTGCCAAATAAAGAAATCCAACAATTCTAAAAAGCCTTATAATTAATAGGCCTGTAGCAAACAGTACATCTATTCCTGTAAAGGTGTTGAGTCCTTCTATTGATCTGGTATATAAAAGCACAGGAAAGTTTGAATGTCTAGCTTGCTCTACTCCTAACATCCCAAAGACTACAACAATTGCTATTGATAAAAACAATAATGATAATACAGTAGTTAGAAAAAATATTTTATTTATATTTTTTTTCTTTTTAAGTTCAGGCACAACCATGGTCAATAAAAATATATCCGTATAAAAAGATGTTACCCTTATAGCACCTAAATTCACATCTTTAAGGGATGAATATTTTAATATTGGCAATATAATAGAATACTCTGCTTTAAAAAGACCTATTAATAACAATGAAATCATTATAAATAACCCAGCTGGGACTAATAATTCTGATGCTATTAAAATATTTACAATCCCTCTAGAAACTAAATATATACAGGTTATAACCATAAATCCTATAATAACAAGGTTAGATGTTTCTTCTAAAAAATTAATTCCTATCAATTCAGCTTGTATGGTTATTCCATTAATTGCAATCGTTAAAAAATACAATCCATATAATATACCTATGATTTTACCTATGGTTTTGCCAAATATTATTTCCATATACCCAACTATACTATATTCATTAAATTTATTTGCTAAATATAGTAATGGTATCATTGCTATAAATGTATAAACAATTGATAATAATACCATTATCCATACATCTTGATTATATGGTGGGAGATTAATTGCTGGCATAGTAGATATAGCTATAGATATTCTAGTTGCTATAATATATAGTATTATCTGCCTTGTGCTTATCTTTTGGTCTATCATTATTTTCTTCCCCTTTCAATGTTTGCAGGGGTATTAATTAAACCTGACTTTACCATGTTTGTTTCCACATTTATACTATAGCTTATGTTGGGAAATATATCTTTATCCCAATCATCAGAAACTTCCTTCCATATTTCAGGGTATTTCATATAAACTAATTTTCTAATAGCAAAATTGTCAATTTCAAGCTCATTTTGTGCTTTTTCCATAACTATTCTAATATATTCTTCTACCTTGTCTGAGCATCCCTTCTCTATAGCATCTTTGATGGGTAGTTCAGTAAGCCTTAACCCCTTGGTTTCCTCTCCTAATACTCCTTTAAGCCTTACATTTATATTTAAATGTAGTTGTTCATTGGCCAGCTCTATATCTTTTTTTGTCTTGCTACTTAAAATCTCAATTGTAGTAAGTTTTCCTTTACTAGCAACAAGATTATTATCATCACTAAACTTATTAGGTGTCTCAAATGTCATGAGTCCATCTTTTATTTTGTCAATTATAAAATTATATCCTATCATTTCATCTCCTGTATAATATTCCTCTAATTTATCCCCTTTAAAAACCGCCCCTCCAGATATATTTATAACATGTTCACTTGGTGTGTCTTGGCTCTTTTTCTTACTTATTTCTTTTTTTTCTATCTTTTGGGCAACACCTAATACAGGAGTTTTGTACTCATAAAAATGTTTGAAATATTCATATAAGGTAAGCTTTCCACTTCTTCCAGTATATTTGTAATTTTCAACTAGTCCTTTCAAATATTCACCTGAAGTAGAGCCTAAGCCTGCATTAATTCCAATTAACTCATATGCCTTGTTGTCCTTTGCTATTAACATATATGCCGTCTCTCTTGGTTCAGCATCAGTTAAATAAAAATCTATGTAATCTCCAATACCTCTTTTAGCAAATTCCTCTCCGAAAATAAGCACCATATTATGAGGCAAATATAATTTTCTGTCAAACTCTAATGTTGCATTTCTATATGCTTCAAAAATAGTATCCCCCGTACTTTGAATATACCTCACCTTATCCTCAACAGGGCTGCCCGGTTCAGTAGCTGGTGGTATGACAACTTCCATCGTAAGAATTATCTTTTCATTTTCTATGTCCAATGCTGTGGCTGTTATTATACCTAATTCATCCAACTCTCGGGAATCAGCACATGAAGTAGATACAATTAATATTAATATTAAAATA
>CAYLXY010000187.1:0-4458 GCA_964387405.1 uncultured Clostridiaceae bacterium | reverse complement strand
ATTTATCATACCCTTGACACGAGAGGGCACAGGGAAAACTTATGTATTTATTAGAACTATAATGGAACTTAATAAAAAATATGGTTTTAAAAAATTTGTTATAGTAGTACCTAGTTTGGCTATAAAAGAGGGGATTCACCATAGTCTAAAGGCAACAGAATCCCATATGAAATCCTTATATTCAAATGAAAATTATTATTATTTTGTTTATGACAGTAATGATTTAGATAAAATAAATAGTTTTGCTACTGCAGACCATATATCAATAATGATTGTAAATATTCAAGCTTTTAATAGAGCTGAAAATATAATGAATAGACAAAGCGAGAAAAATCCCGAAGGAAGAGCCCCAATAGAACTTTTACAGGAAACAAATCCTATAGTGATAATAGATGAACCACAAAGTACATCAAACACTAAAAAATCTAGGGAAGCTATAGCTAGTTTAAATCCTATGTCTTGTATAAAATACTCTGCAACTCATATTAAGCCTAAAAATGTTGTATATAGATTAAATGCTGTAGATGCCCATGATTTGCAATTAGTAAAACAAATTGAAGTAATAAGTTTTGAAGAAGAAGATAATTATGAAGATGCTTATATAAGACTTATAAAAACAGGAAATCCTAAATCGGGAATCTATGCAGATATAGAAATTGATGAAAAACTTAAATATGGAGTTAGCAGGACTATTATGAGAGTTAAACATGGTGATGATTTATATGAACGTTCAGGTGGTAGAAATATATATAAGGGTTTCCAAGTATCGGAAATAGATTCGGAAAAAAATATAATAAAGTTTACAGCAAGGCCAGAGGTTCTTTCTTTAGATAACTATATAGGTGGTATAGATGATGAATTATATAAAAAATTACAAATAGAAGCAACAATAAGAAGTCATTTAGATAAAGAACTTAGATTAAATAAAAAAGGAATTAAAGTACTATCTTTATTTTTTATAGACAGGGTAAATAACTATAGAATTTATAATGATGATGGAACTTATAATAAAGGTAAATATGCTTTAATATTTGAAGAACTTTATAAAAAAATAATAATGGAAGATAAATATAAGGAACTTAGAAAAGCTATAAAAGATATAGATCAATATTCTAAAAATGTTCATCATGGGTATTTTTCACAAGACAAAGCTGGTACAAAAGATATAAAATTTGTTGAAACAAATACAGGAAATTCACAAAATGATGATTATGCTTATGAATTAATTATGAAGGATAAAGAAAGACTCTTATCTTTTGATAGTAATCTTAAATTTATATTTTCCCACTCTGCCCTTAGGGAAGGATGGGATAACCCTAATGTATTTCAAATATGTACTTTAAATGAAAGTTATAGTGATATAAAGAAAAGACAGGAAATAGGTAGAGGATTAAGATTAACGGTAAATCAAGAGGGAGAAAGACAACATGGGTTTTCTATAAATACATTAACTGTTATAGCCAACGAATCCTATAATGTTTTTTGTAATACCCTGCAAAAAGAATATGAAGAAGATGCTGGAATTAGATTTGGTTTTATAGAAGAACATACATATGCAAATATAATAGTAGTAAAAGAAGGAAAAGAAGAAAGATTAGGCACTGAAGCTTCCAAAGCTATAGTAAAAAGCTTTAAATCTAAAGAATATATAGCCAAAGATGGGGAAGTTTTAGAAAAACTAAAAACGGCTTTAGATAATAATCTTTTAGAAGTTCCAGAAGAGTATGATGAATATAAAAAAGATATTATAGCTAGAACCAAACAAGCAGTAGAGGGAGTTAAAATTAAAAAAGCAAAGGAAAAAGAAAAAGTTAAACTTAATAAGGAAAGATATTTAAGTCCAGAGTTTAAAGAATTATGGAATAAAATTAAATATAAAACTATGTTTCAAGTAGATTTTTCTACGGAAGACCTTATAAATAAATGCTTAATTGAAATTAAAGGTACTTTAACTGGAAAGCAAAGAAGAGTAGCTCAACTAAAAGCTATGATAGATATTAAAGAAGGCGGAATTACAGCTAAAGAAACAAATAAAAACAGGGAATATGGTATGGACAAAGTAAAGTTAGGGGCATTGCCAGATGTGGTTACTAACCTACAAAATGCAACAGATTTAACAAGAAAAACTATTATAAATATATTAGTAAAAAGTGAAACTCTAGATATATTTCAATTAAATCCTCAAGTTTATATGCAAGACATGGCGAACATTATAAACTCTGTAAAAGAAAAGTTTATAGTGGATGGGATTAAATATTCAAAAATAGATAATGATAATTTTTATTCACAAAAGTTATTTGAACTTGAGGAAGTTTATGGTTATTTGAATGATAATTTAATTGAAAGTGAAAGAGGGATTTTTGATTATGTTGTATATGATAGTGATATAGAAGAAAAGTTTGCCAGGGAATTAGAAAATAATAAGGATGTATTGGTATATGTTAAACTTCCAAATTGGTTTAAGATACCTACTCCATTGGGAGGATATAATCCAGATTGGGCTATATTGATTAATGATAATGGGGAAGAAAAATTTTATTTTGTAGCAGAAACTAAAAGTACATTGGATAGATCAAAATATAGGCCATCAGAAGCAAAGAAAATAGACTGTGGGATAGAACATTTTAAAGCTTTAGGAGAAGATATTAATTATCTTGTAGCTACTAATTTAGATGATGTTTTAAATGAAATATAAAATATCGGAAGATTAAGGATATTTATCTTAATAAATGGATTCTATAGAAAATGAAATAAGAAACGAAGATTTAATTGTATTTTATATAGTAAATAATAAGGAACAGCATGTGATTGAATAAAAAACAAGAACTATTAAAGATATTTGGAAAGTGGGGAAGAATTAATGAGTAATTTTAAATATGAAATTGTAGAAAGAATTGCAGTTTTATCACAAAATGGAGAATGGACAAAAGAATTAAATAAAGTTAGTTGGAATGAAAGACCAGCAAAGTTTGATTTACGGGATTGGAATCATAGCAAAGAAAAAATAGGTAAGGGAACTACATTAACTCAAGAAGATCTTGAAAACCTAAAGATAGTATTAAATGAAATAATAGATTAATATTTGGGAGAATAAAAATGGATAAAATCATAAATGTATTTAAATATTTAAAAGACTATAATAATATTAGAAATCCAGTAATCACACTTGTTGAAAAACAAGAATGGAGCTATAACCTAAAAAACTTGCCAACAATTGATGAGTTGTGGTCTGTTTATGAAATAAAAAATTTTAATGAACTTAAAATATTAGAAATTGTAAGACCAACACTACAGCCATGTCCTGTCCCAGATCAAGAAGTGAAAGATTGGATATATAAGTCATGGGACAAGTTAGATGTCGAAGAAGTTCTTTATATTGAAAGTAAGAAAGAAACATTTATAGATGAAGATGGGGAAACCATTGAAGAAATTGAATATTTTTCTGATGATAATAAAAGGGTGGAGAAATACAATAATTGGATAAAACAAAGGCGAGAATGGTATAAGACTGAAAAACCAAAAGAAGTGGGCTTGAAATTATATAATGAATTATTTTTATTGTATTCAAAATTGAAGAGGGAAGCTGAAAGTTTAGAATTAGTATTAGGTGATGGCTTAATTAAATGGTCAATAGAAAATAGGGTTATAAATCACCCTATTTTACTACAAAAAGTGAATTTGGAATTTAATTCAAATAAACCTTCTTTTATAGTTACTTGCGATGAAATAAAAACAGAAGTATATGCACCTATGTTAAGAGTAATAAATTCTATAAACCAAACTATTCTTTCTGAAATAATAACAGAAGTAGAAGAAAAAAATGATCATATTGCTGATGTTATTAATAATGTAGAAACTTTTAAAAGATTGATTAATGCTATTAGTGAAAGTGGAGAATATCTAGAAAATACTAGTAATATATCTTCTGGCCCAGTTATAATACATAAGCCAATATTGTTTTTAAGAAAAAGAAATCTAGGCTTTACAGAATTTATTAATAGAGTAATTATAGATATAGAATCTAAGGATGGAATTGTATTACCTAGGTTTTTTGATAATCTACTAGGGAATTATAAAGATGAAGATAAAACTAGAATTATTGAAGAAAATTGGAATCAAAGTGGAATAGATGAAGACATATTATTAACTTTACCAGCTAATAATGAACAAATGAAAATAATAAAGTACCTAGATAATTATGGAGCAGTATTAGTTCAGGGTCCACCAGGTACAGGTAAAACTCATACTATTGCAAACCTAATAGGTCATCTTTTAAGTAGAGGTGATAGCGTATTAGTTACAAGTCATACTGAAAAAGCTTTAACAGTATTAAAAGATAAGGTTTATAAAAAATTACAAAGTCTATGTATTAGTTTGCTGAGTAGTACTTCAGAGAGAAAAGAAATGGATGCAACATTATTTGAAATTGCTGAAAAAGGGACAAGTTTAGATGAAAAT
>CAYLXY010000186.1:0-4470 GCA_964387405.1 uncultured Clostridiaceae bacterium | reverse complement strand
TAGATATTTCTTGCTAGATTGGAGATTATGTTTCTTTCTAAAGCACATGGTTATTTATATTATTAAATTAATATAAGTCTATGCCCTTATTTTCGGCAAACTAATTATAAAACTAGTTCCACTACTATCGTCACACTTTACATGTATTTCTCCATTATACTTTTTTACTAAGTTTTTTACATTATACAGCCCAAAGCCACTGCCTTCACTACCCTTGGTAGTAAAGCCTTTTTTGAATATTTTTTCCCTTACTTCCTTAGGTATAATAATGCTACTATTAGTAACTTGAAAAACATAATTTTCTTCATCATAGTATATATCTACAATAACAGTGCCTGGTTCAGTATCTAGGTTTTTGGCTTCATATATGGCATTATCTAGTAAATTCCCAAGTACTCTAACTACATCAATGGGATTAAATCCTTCTAATGAAATATAATCATGTATATTATAATAAATTTCAATTCCCATATCCTTGCATTTGTATGCTTTGTTTAAAAATAAAGTATATAAATATTCACAAGATAAATTATTAAGGTTTGTTAACCCTTCTTCATCTATTTTAAGCATATTGCTATATTTCCCTAAGTATTCTTTGGCTTTTTCTATATTTCCTAAGCTTAATAATCCCCATAAGACTTGTAAATTGTTTGAGAAATCATGTTTTTGCGATTTTAATAAATCATTAGCTTCTTGCATTTGTATAATTTCAAATTTCTGTACTTCATGTTGTTTTTCCTTTTCTATTAATTTTACTATTTCCTGAAATAAGTAAATAGACCCTATACTTACAAGTCCACCTAATATAATTAATACCATTAATATTGCATCCATATTAATAGATTGCCATTGCCCTCCTATTATATCCCACTTAATAACACCTAAATAAACCATAGATGCTACTATAAGAAATGTTTGTGTTAAAAATAGTAGTTTAACAGCCTCTTTTTTATTTTTTAAATTAAGTCTAAGTATTTTAAATTTCATAATTTATTCTCCCACTAGATAAAGTTTATTTAACGATTAGTAATTATATAACTGTATCAAAATTGAGTTTTTGATTGCTACTCACAAATTTAATTGGAAGTCTGTCTGATTCTTTTTTTTCTATATATTAAATTCCTTGTGGAAAATGTAACATATATTAAAATTAGAATTAAGTTTGATAGTATAATTACTGGTATAAATCCTAAACTCCCCCTTTTTTCCACTCCAGTAATAGTTAAGTTAAACATTTTCATCAAGGGCAATAATATAAGTGTATCATTAATTAATAAAATGATGACGATTATTAAGGATGTATATATAGATTTATTCCAGCCAAAGTCTTTTAATATGTTTTTAAACAAAACTATACTTAGAATAATTAATAAAATGGTATGCGTACCAAAGGGCACTTTAACAAAATCATATATATTCCTTGAAAAGGCAACTCCTAAGCCATAAATTATTGTAAATAAAGCCTGTTGCCTAATGGTAGTTTTGTAATTTAAAAATATTAAAGGGGTAACAAATACTAGCCAAGCATGTATAAAGTGCGATAAGTATAACATGGAAAACCTCCCTAAATGTTTTGTTTAATTAATGTTTAATTATTTTTTTAGAGATTGCGGAAGTTCTGGTTGATAATTAAATATGGTGGTTGCAGAGGCCACATTAGCTAGTGCAAAAAAACTTAAAAGCATTACTATTAATCCCATTGCCTTTTTTTTCATTTGTATTCCCCCTAGTTTTTTTATTTAAAAATAATCCATCCATAAGTAATAGGAAGTAAACTTATGCTTTGCCATGCTAAACCTAAAGTACTGGCTAAAAGATGTAGTTTGTGTATATTTGTTTCCCCTTTAAAAGCAAATTTACAAAATATAAGCCAAAATATTAATAAGCCAATAGAAATTCCCTTCAACTTATCCCTTTGAACTTTTGTAGTAATAGGTTTTCCTGGAGTATCTGCTGGTGCGTATATAATGAAGATTATTAAAGCAATTATGGCTGTTATTCCAAAAATCCAGTTTAATGAGTAAAATGATAGATACTTATAGCTAGTGGTAGCTAGTAATCCTAATATATTAAAAATTAAAGCACCTATAACAACACATCTTCTTTGGCTACTGGCATGCGCTCCACCTGAAAAAACCCTAAATGTAGATGCAGTTAATGTAGCAATTAAAGTAGCTTGCAAGGTTCCTAATAAATATGCTAAAAGTATTATAAAAAAGAATCCCCAAAAGCTATATATAAATAGACGATAACCAAAAATTATAACTTCAAGTTTATCCTGTGACAATTTTAATTCTTTTTCCAACCCATCTATTAGTTTCTTTTCTATCATTATATATTCCACCTTAGTACAATATTATCAAATACAAAACAAATTTAATAAAACTACCTTAAAGACATATTCAACATGTTTCTAATAAACCCTCTATTTTTAACATTATTTGCTTGAAGAGATATTGAATCTAATGTGCTATAATTATAAGTTAGGGTAATATATTGTATTTAATTTGAAAGATAAAACACCAACCAAGAACCAAGGTTGGTGTTTTAATTTTACACTATAGGTTTTCTGGCATAAAGCCATCAAATTGCGCTTTATATAGTCTTGCATATATATTGTCATTGTCTAATAGTTCCTCATGAGTTCCTATTTCAGCAATGCCTTCATCGGTTATTACAGCTATTCTATGTGCATTTCTAATAGTTGCTAGTCTGTGGGCAATAACCAAAGTTGTTCTGTTTTCAGCTAAGTCAAACAGTGACTTTTGAATAATTTTTTCTGTCTCATTATCTAAAGCCGATGTTGCCTCATCTAAAATTAAAATAGGTGGGTTCTTTAAAAATATTCTAGCTATAGAAAGTCTTTGTTTTTGACCTCCTGATAACTTTGCACCTCTTTCCCCTACATAAGTGTCGTATCCATTTTCTAAACCTATAATAAATTCATGGGCATTAGCTTTTTTAGCCGCCTCTATAATCTCCTCTTTAGTAGCACCTATATTTCCATAGGCTATGTTTTCCCTAACAGTGCCAGTAAACAAAAATACATCTTGCTGTACTATACCTATGTTTTCCCTTAAAGACCTTTGTGTAATCATTTTAATTTCTATGCCATCTACTTTGACACTTCCTTTGTCTACTTCGTAAAATCTTGGAATCAGACTGCATAAGGTTGTTTTACCTCCACCAGAAGGTCCAACAAAGGCCATGGTTTCTCCTGGTTTAATTGATAAACTTATATTTTCTAATACATTTTCCTTATTATTATAACTAAAGGTTACATTATCGAATACAACTTCTCCCTCTACTCTCTCAATACTTATAGCTTTGGGATCATCCATAATATCTGGTTCTAAATCTAGAGTTTCTATAAATCGTGCAAATCCTGACATACCTACTTGATAGTTTTCAATTAATGTTGTAAGCTTTCTAATTGGTTGCATGAACATGGATACATAAAGTAAAAATCCCATTAACATTCCTGGTGTCATCTTATCGTAATATATAAATACACCACCAAATATTAGTACTACTAAATTAATCAAATTTGAAAAAAATGTTACACCAGTAAAAAAACCAGCCATTACTTTAAAAGCACCTTCTCTGGATTTTCTAAAGTTTGTATTTCCTTCTTCAAATTTTTCCTCTTCGTACCATTCATTAGTAAAGGATTTAACTACTCTAGCCCCAGAAACACTATCTTCAACTTGAGCATTTACATCTGCTATTTTAAGTCGCATTTCTCTAAATGCAGATTGCATCTGTTTGTTTTTCAATATGGCAAAGGTTAGCATTATAGGTACTATTGCAAATGTAATCAATGCTAGAGGCCAGTACATATTAAGTAAAATAATAAAAGAGCCTATTAAAGTAACAGTTGCAACAAATAAATCCTCTGGCCCATGGTGGGCTAATTCTGAAATTTCATTTAAGTCATTCACTATACGAGACATAATATGGCCCGTTTTTGTATTATCGAAATAACTAAAAGATAACTTGTTAATATGATTAAATAAATCTTTTCTCATATCATATTCGATTCTTGCTCCTAAAACATGTCCCCAGTAATCAACTATATATTGCAATGCCGCTCTTACAACATATAGAATTAAGAGACCTACACCTACCCATATTAGTAAATTCATATTTTTAGCAGGTAGTATATCGTCTATAGTTTTCCTAACCACACTAGGAAAAACTAAATCTAAACCAGCCATTAAAAAAGCACATGTGAAGTCTAAAAAGAATAGTGGCAAGTGGTTTCTATAATATTTTGCAAAACGCTTAATCATTTCCTGTTCTCCTTTTACTATTTTATATGATTTTATTTTACATGTTCAATTATTGCTATCTCAACATTATATCATACTCAAAATAGTATGCAAAGGTTAAATAAATCACATATCTTGTTAGGTTTCTAGAGAAGTCAAACATATGTGACACAGACCTCTGAAAATATTCTCTAAATAA
>CAYLXY010000185.1:0-4481 GCA_964387405.1 uncultured Clostridiaceae bacterium | reverse complement strand
TTTATGGAAGTAGAAACACCAATATTAACTAAAAGTACACCGGAAGGTGCAAGGGATTATTTAGTACCTAGTAGAATCCATGAAGGTAAGTTTTATGCATTACCCCAATCACCACAGATCTTCAAACAATTATTAATGGCATCAGGTATAGATAAATACTACCAAGTAGCAAAATGCTTTAGAGATGAAGACCTGCGTGCAGATAGGCAACCAGAATTTACTCAAGTAGATATAGAACTATCTTTTGTATCACAAGAAGAAGTATTAGAACATATAGAAGGATTATTTAAAAAAGTATTTAAAGAAGTAATGAATATTGAATACAAGGATGCCTTCCCACGGCTGACCTATCAAGAAGCTATGGATTTATATGGTAGTGATAAGCCAGATATAAGATTTGATATGCAAATAGTAGATTTAAGCCATATAGCTAAGGATTGCGGATTTAAAGTCTTTAGAAATGTAGTAGATAGTGGAGGGTCTGTAAGAGCTTTAAATATAAAAGGTGGAAACTCACTTACAAGAAATGAAATAGATGACCTTACAGAGCGGGCTATAGACTACGGTGCTCAGGGTATGGCTTGGATTGCCATAGAACCTAATGGAAACCTAAGAACTTTACTAACAAAGTTCTTATCAGAAAATGAAGTAAATGAAATAATAAAGACAATGAAATCTGAGCCAGGAGATATGATAATTTTCTGTGCAGATACACTTCCAGTTGTATACAAAACCTTAGGAAACTTAAGGTTAGATATAGGGGACAAGCTAGGACTTAGGGATAAGGATGATTATAAATTCCTTATAGTTACAGACTTCCCACTTCTAGAATGGTCAGAAGATAATGAAAAATATACGGCCATGCACCATCCATTTACCATGCCGGTAGAAGTTGATCAGTTCTTAGCTGGTGAAGATTTAGACAAAATAAATGCAATGAGCTATGACTTTGTTCTAAATGGCATAGAACTTGGCAGTGGTAGCATTAGAATCCATAGGGATGATATACAAAAGAAGATGTTTGAAGTATTAGGCTTATCTGATGAAGAAATTCTAGATAGATTCGGATTTATACTAGAAGCATTTTCATACGGTACACCACCCCATGGTGGATTTGCCTTTGGTCTAGATAGATTAATTATGATTATGTCCCAATCAGATAGTATAAGAGATGTAATAGCTTTTCCAAAAACAAGAGAGGCAAGCTGTCTTTTAAGTGATGCACCTAGTATAGTTGATAAAGAACAGCTTGATGCTTTAGGTCTATCAATAGGCCAGTATAGTGGACAAGGTAAAAAAGAATCTCAAATAGAAAAAGAAACAAAACTAGATATAGGTGAACTGGAAGAATTATCTCAATTACTTTTAGATAAGAAGGAAAAAGATCAAATAGAAAAGGAAATTAAAGAACTAATAGAATTTGCTGGAGTATTAAAGGATATAGATACGGAAGCTATTGCCCCAATTATAAATATACATCCAATTCCTAATGCTATTAGAAAGGATATAGTAGAAAAAGAATTTACTAGAGAAGAACTACTTGCTAACGCTCCTACTGTGGAGGATGGATATATATTAGTACCTAAGGTTATTGAATAAAGGATTGGAGGGAGAATAAATTGAATATATTAGATAAAAATATTTCTCAGCTTATGGATTTAATGGATAAAGAAGAAATCACAAGTGAAGAAATAGTTAAAATATATATGAAGAATATATTTGAAAAAGGATTGGATAAAGAAGTATATAAAAGTCTATGTGAAGAAGAATCAATAGAAAAAGCCAAAGGAATTGATACAAGAAGAAAAAACGGAGAAAAACTAGGGGTATTGGCTGGAATCCCTATTGCTGTTACTGAAAATATATCTACTAAGGGACTATTAACGGAAGCAGGCAGTAAAATCCTAAAGGATTATATCCCACCTTTTAATGCTAGCATAATAGAAAAATTATTGGCTGAAGATGCAATAATCCTAGGTAAGATTAAAACATCTGAATTTTCTTTAGAAGATAAAGAATACAGTGGTAAATGTATTTTTCATAAGGGTGCATTAGTTGTTATTGGTTCTGGTGGAAAAGGAAAGGATCTAGTAAAACTTGAACCTTCTTATGGACTAGTATCAAGATATGGAATTATTTCAGCCACCTCTAGCCTAAGTCCCCTGACTCTTTTAGCTAAAGAAACAAATGATCTAGCCTTAGTTCTAAATGTAATAAGTGGCTATGATAAAAGAGATTCAACTTCTGTGGATTTAGAAAAAATAGATTATAAGGAATCTATGGAAGATGATAGTAAGTTTAAAGTGAAAATAGCAAAAGAACTTTTAGATGATAATCTTGCTAACGATCTAAAAGAATTAGGAATAAATATAGAAGAAAGTATAATAGAAAACAGAAAATATATACTTCCAGCATATAAGATTCTGTCCAGTGCAGAGTTTGCATCTAATACCTCTAGATATGATGGTATAAGATATGGATATAGATCTAGTGATTATGAAAATAGGGAAGAATTATACCAAAATACTAGATCAGAAGGATTTGGAAAAGAAGCAAAGAAAACTATTATATTTGGTAATCATGTAATCAATGCAGGACAGTATGATCTTTACTACAAAAAGTCACAGCAAGTAAGAAGCTTGATAAAAAATGAAATAGATAAAGTTTTAGAAAATAACTCAATCCTATTATTACCATTATCAGATGATTTAGATGAAAATCTAAGTAGAAGCTATAAGGAGCTAGGAAGTATGGCAGGATACCCTATGCTTTCAATACCATACAGAGGATCTAAGGATGAATATATAGACTTATGCTTGCTTTCCTCAAGCTTTGATGAAAAAAGCCTGATACAATTAGCCAATAAGATTGAAAAGCAACTTAATTCTCATGGAGGTGAGAAATAATGGATAAGGATTATGAAATAGTAATAGGATTAGAAGTCCATGTGGAACTAAAAACAAAAACAAAAATATTTTGTGGATGTACTACAGAATTTGGCGGTGAGCCAAATACCCACTGTTGCCCAGTGTGTATGGGACTCCCTGGAACCCTACCTGTATTAAATGAAGAAGTTGTAAACTATGCTATACAGGCAGGCTTAGCCACAAACTGTGAAATCACTAGGAATAGTAAACAAGACAGAAAGCATTACTTCTATCCAGACCTACCAACCTCTTATCAAATATCCCAGGATGAACCACCAATTTGCCATAGTGGACATTTGGATATTGAAGTGGGGGGAAATAGTAAAACTATAGGAATTACTAGAATTCATATAGAAGAAGATGCAGGAAAATTAATTCATAGGGATGGCTTGGGTACATTAGTAGATTACAATCGTAGTGGGGTACCCTTAGTAGAAATTGTTTCTGAACCAGACCTAAGATCAGCAGAAGAAACAAGGGCATTTTTACAAAAACTTCGTGCCATAATGTTATATATAGGAATATCAGATTGTAAAATGAATGAGGGATCTTTCAGATGTGATGTCAACCTATCTGTTAGGGAAAAGGGAGAAGAAACCTTTGGCACAAGGGCAGAGATGAAAAACCTAAACTCTTTTCAATCTATTATGAGAACTATAGAGTATGAAGCTCAAAGACAAATCAAAGAAGTAAAAGATGGTGGAAGAATAGTACAGGAAACTAGGCGGTTTGATCAAGATAGTGGAAAAACTTTCTCCATGAGAACCAAGGAAGATGCACAGGACTATAGGTACCTACCAGATCCAGATTTAATGCCGATAGTAATAGATAAAGAAAAAATAGACAAACTAAGAAAGACATTACCTGATTTGCCAGATGTAAGAAAATCATTATATATGAAGAAATATGGTCTAAATTCTTATGATGCAGAGCAATTAATCGCATCAATAGATATTGCAAACTATTTTGAAGAAACAGTTAAACTATGCAAAAACCCTCAAACTCTAGCAAATATAATGATTACTGAAGTATTTAGAATTGTAGATACTGATGATTTTATAGCACCTTTTCCAGCTAAACATTTGGCTGAATTAGTTGATTTATTAGAGGATGGAATAATAAATAATTCTACCAGTAAAAAGATTTTAGAGGAAATGATCAAAGAAGATAAATCGCCTTTAGTAATTGTAAAGGAAAAGGATTTGGAACAAATTAATGATATTGATACTCTTATACCTATAATTCAGGAAGCTATAGCAAGTAATGAAAAAGCAGTTAAGGAATATAAAGAAGGAAAAGAAAAGGCATTACAATCAATAATTGGTAAAATAATGGGTAAAACCAGAGGAAAAGCCAATCCAGAAACTACTATTAGATTATTAAAAGAGGAACTAAAATAGGTTGGAAATCTTTAAGAAATAAGATTTATTTTGATTTTTTTACTAGAACAATAAAAGGGGCTGTCGGAAAATAGACAGCCCCCTTATATTTAAAACATGTAGCTCGTTGCAGAACCCTACAACTCGCATATTTACTGACTTTTAATCTATTGAA
>CAYLXY010000184.1:0-4496 GCA_964387405.1 uncultured Clostridiaceae bacterium | reverse complement strand
TGTTAAGTTTATTTTTAATGGATTTGATTTCTATATCTTTTAATTTATTAAAAAATGATTCTATTTCATTTGTAACTTTTTTTGATAGTTGTTTCAGTAGCTTACTAGCCTTACTTTCCATTTGTAAATCCCCTCTCAAAGTATTTAAGTATATATAAATACTCTTAGTTTCATCTTCTTATTAATGTTTGTTTTAAAGTTTTGTTACTCTTTTGTAACAATTACCTTGTTTATTATACCACAAGATATAGTTTTACAAAACCAGAACTTTCGTTCTATTAATTATCAAAATATTATATTTAACTAAAACAGGGAATTATAAACTATATGTTGAAAATTCTCAATTAAATAATCTACATATTCTATTAAACTGCTTTTAGTTTATCCTTTGATTATGAACATTATTCAATTTTTAATTAAGCCATTTATCTAACTCTTTTTTTAAATCTTTATCTGTATTCTTTTGAAATATATTGAAAAAATCTTCTGTTCTTGCGTTTTTAAACTTATACCTACCAAAGTATTCTCTTAAAGCTTTTATAAAAGCCTCATTTCCCATCTCCCTTCTAAGTTCCCTTATGAACATTGCACCTTTGCTGTATATAATACTGCTATATTCCCATGAACTATCAAATTCATTTAAACCTTTTAATATACTTTTATTTTCATCTGAGGTTTTCCGTGTAAAATCATCAAATTCAGCTTTTATCATTTTTTCATAGACCTGTTCTTTAATGTGACCACCATATTTTTCTTCAAAATATAATAATGTGGAGTATTCTGTAAGAGCTTCATCTAGCCAAGGTTCTTTTATTTGATTATTACCAACTATTCCGTACCACCATTGATGTGCTACTTCATGGGCAATTACATATTCTAAAGGAAAATCTTCTTCAATCTCATAAAGAGACTGGCCAATCATTACTAAATTAGGATATTCCATTCCCCCTATAAAAAAATCGCTGGCTACTATAGATAATTGCTTATAGGGATATTTTCCAAAGCTTTTATTAAATATATTCAAAGCATCCATTCCATAATTTAAAGCCTGTTTAGCTTTAAGTCCATCAACTGTATAAGAAATCACCTCTGTACCATCTATATTTCCTTTGTTTACAACAAATTTTTTACTTAAAACCATAGCAAAATCTCTTATATTACTTTCCTCTATTTCGTAGGTTTTTTTATTGTTTTTACCAGTATTTACCTTCAAAATATTTCCACTAGTAGCTAGTTCATATTCTTCCGGAATTGATATATTTACATTGTATCTTGATGTTTGGCTGTAAAAAGGATCCCCTATGCTATAATATGGATCTAAGTTCCATCCAGATTTATCAAATACAGATAAAATTGGATACCAATTTCCTATATTAACAGTATTTTCTCCATAACCCATTCGTCCCATGGAATTAGGAAGTTTAACTTCGTATTTTATAGTTAATTCAATTGATGTGTTTGGCTCTATAGGTTTTTTAGGAGTAACTCTTAAATTTGTATCTCCATCACCCATAGTTTTGTAATTTGTTTTTTTCTTTCCTTCCTTAACACTT
Organism: uncultured Clostridiaceae bacterium; assembly: GCA_964387405.1. Classification (GTDB taxonomy): domain Bacteria; phylum Bacillota; class Clostridia; order Peptostreptococcales; family Natronincolaceae; genus JAAZJW01. Next base: position 2,943 of record CAYLXY010000184.1, on the reverse strand, counting down.
GTAATTTTTATCCAACCTTCACTAAATCCATTAGGATAAGCCTTTGCCATATCCTTATCCTCAAATGGAGCGGTACTACTATCTTTAAAAGCATTAGGATATAAATGAAAATATATATCCTCTATTGTTTGTTGACTTGTGTTTTTATAGTAGACCCTTTGCTCTCCTTGTAATAACATTTTTTTATCATCAAATGTAAGGTTAATTACATACCGTGAATTGTCCTCTAATTTTGTATAAGTATTAAATGTACTTTGTATTTGCCCTGTATCTATCATATAATGTATAGACACAGAAAAAACAAATGTTACAATTATAATAGCTAATACACTTAGCTTTTTACTAATTTCTTTACTAAGACCCATTTCCTTACCTCCCCCAGCTATTTATCCACTATTAGATTTTATTTCAAAGATTTTATTTTATTCCACAAATCCTACTTAAAACTCTAGAAACAGTATAATAAATTGTGTGATATAATTATGTAGAAGTTATATTAAATGGAGTGATAGTTATGTCTTTTATTAAAGGAAGTACTTCTATTGATTTAGGAGATACGCCAGTTGAAAATATTTTTATAGATATTTATATGCCCATGACAAACGGAACTTTTGTACAAGTATATTTACTAGGTTATAAATACGCATTAAATCGTGAGCCTGATATGGATGTAAGCAATATGTCTATTGCAAGACATCTTAATATTCCTCTTTCGGATGTACTGTCTGCATGGGATTTTTGGGAAAGTAAAAAGATTATAAAAAAACATAAATCTGAAGACAGAGATGAAAATAACTACATTGTAGAATTTATTAATTTAAAACAACTTTATATAGATAATAATTATAAACTTACAAATAATATTCACGAGGAAAGTGGCATAGATAAAAGTAAATCAGGCCCTTATACTTGTTCACCGTCAGATTTAGTAGAAGCTAATAAAATTCCAGAGGTCAGGGATATGTTTGTAGAAATAAATAAAACTATTGCAAGGGAACTAGTCCCTAATGAAAAATTAAAAATTATAGAATTGCTTCATAAATATAATATAGATCCACCTTTAATAGTTGAGGCTTTTCGTTATTCTAAAAATAAAAAAAATGTAAGACATGTTTTAAGCTATTCGGCAGGCGTCATTAGAACTTGGTATGATCAAGGGATTTTAACAATAGAACAACTAGATGAATACCTTATGAAGCAAGGGGAAAGATATGGTTTATATGGTAAAGTATTTAAAGCATTAGGTTTTAGATCTAGAGAAGCATCGGAGGCCGAAATGAAAGTTATGGATAGTTGGATAGATGAATTGAATTTTGATATTGAAATAATTTTAGCTGCATGTAAAAATTCTAGTAAAACTTCTAATCCTAATATTAACTATTTCAATACTATTTTAAAGGATTGGCATAGTAAGGGAGTTAAAACCCTAGAAGATATAGAAAAATTAAAAGTAAATAATAAGAAACCTTCTATATATAGACCGGCTCAAAATTCACCTAAAATTAAAACTAAATTCCACCTTGCTAAAAGTCGTGGTGATAGATATACAGCCGAAGAATTAGAACAGCTTATATTAAATAACCAGAAAAAAAGATTAAATAACTAGGGGTGATTTTACATGATGGAATTATTCACACATGAAATATTGAGAGACTACGAAAAGAAAAGAAACAAAGCTAGAAAATCAAAAGAAAACAGAATAAAAGAAGTACATGAAAAAGTACCTAGAATAAAAGAGATTGATGAAGAGCTTCAGAAAACAGGAATAAGAATTTCTAAAGCATTGATACAAGGTGTGGACAATCCTGAAAAAACTATTGAAAACTTTAAAAATAAATTAGATCAATTGAAACAAGAACGGGCTATTTTATTGACAGAGAATAACATTCCTTTACAGTATTTAAATGATAGCTTCTCCTGTTCAAATTGTAATGATACAGGTTTTTTATCTAGTGGTCACAAATGTAAGTGCTTTAAGCAGCAACTTATTAGCAAGGCTTATAATATGTCTAATTTATCTAATATATTAGAAAAGGAAAACTTTCAATCTTTTAACTTAGATATATTTTCAGATGAACCTTTTGAAGGTCAGTCCTTAACACCTAAGGAAAATATGATGAATATACTTAATGTGTGCGAAGGATTTGTCTTTAATTTTGATGTAAACAAAGAAGATAATCTATTATTTTATGGAGAAACAGGTATTGGAAAAACCTTTTTAACTAACTGTATAGCCAAGTCATTACTAGATAAAGGGAAGATTGTAATCTATCAAACTGCATTTAGACTTTTAGAAATATTAGGAGATTTAAGATTTAGAAACAATAATGATAAGGATAAATACAATCTTTTATTTGAAGCAGATTTACTTATTATAGATGATTTAGGTACTGAAATGACTAATACTTTTACAAATAGTGAGCTATTCAATATTATTAACAGTCGACTTTTAACAAACAAAAAAACAATAATATCTACAAATCTTTCTCCCAAAGAAATGATGGATCGCTATGATGACCGTATTTTCTCACGTCTCTTTTCCATGTATACTGTACTACATTTTTTTGGAAAAGATTTAAGATGGGAAAAAGTCGTATAACTAAAAAACAAACCTATGTTTTATATAGGTTTGTTTTTTAGTTTATTTTTTTGATTCAAAGAATTTATTAAGTTCTGAAACTAAATCGTCAGCACTAATACCATGTACTCTACTAGCATCTTTTAAAGATTCACCTGTTGCTCCTGGACATCCAAGACAATGAAGTCCAAAAGTCATAAAAACAGATGCAGATTCTTTATCTAATTTTAAAACTTCCATAACAGTCATATCTTCTGTGATTACAGCCATTTTACTACCTCCTTAAAAAAATATTTGGAATTGTTCTTATAGTATCATTTTTTTTTTATTTAATCAATGATAAGAGTCACATCTTTTTAACTTTA
>CAYLXY010000183.1:0-4522 GCA_964387405.1 uncultured Clostridiaceae bacterium | reverse complement strand
AGTCCTATTATACCAATTGAGATTATAGGAAATTATAAATTATTTAATAAAGTAAAAGTAAAAATAGGTGAGCCCATAGACCTATCTAAATATTATGATGAAAAAATTTCCACAGAAGAATATCAAAAAATAAGTCAAGATCTGTTAAATGTAATTAAAAAATTGATGACTTAAAAAAATATAGAAATACTTATAATTAATAGAAGGTATTCTATATCTTATGTAGAATAGTTATAAGGTTGATGGTATAAATTTATACTATCGAGTGTATATAGGAGGATATAGATGAAAGTTACTATAGCAGATCATTCAGGATTTTGCTTTGGAGTAGAAAGGGCTATCAAAATTACTTTTGATAAACTAAATGATAATAATGTTAATAAAAAAAACATATATACTTTAGGACCTTTAATTCATAATCAGCAAGTTGTAGATGAACTACATAGTGTTGGTGTAAAAAAAATTAATGATTTAAAGCATATTGAAGATAATAGTACTATAATTATACGTTCTCATGGAGTTTCTAAGGATATATATGATTTAGCTAATGAAAAAGCTGTTGAAATAATTGATGCAACATGTCCTTTTGTTAGAAAAATACAAAATATAGTTAAAGAATATAATGCAAAAGGGTATACTATTATTATTATAGGAAGTTCAGATCATCCAGAGGTAATGGGGATTAACGGGTGGTGCAATAATGAGGCATATATAGTAAAAACAAAGGATGATATTAAAAAAATCCCTTCTAGAGAAAAATTATGTGTAGTTGTACAAACAACTATGCCAACAGACTTATATAGGGAAATAAGTAATCTAATTGAAGAAAAATCAGAAGAAGAAGTAGTAAAATTTAATACAATTTGTTCTGCTACTATGGATAGACAAGAATCAGCTCGAAATTTAGCAAAAAATGTTGATGCAATTATAGTAATAGGTGGTTATCATAGCTCTAATACTCAAAAACTTGTAGATATATGTAAAAGTGAAAAACCAAATACAACCTTTCATATAGAAACTGTAGATGAATTACCCATTGATGTACTAAAAAACTACAAATCAATTGGCATTTCTGCAGGTGCTTCCACCCCAAGATGGATTATTGATCAAGTATTTGAAAAGCTTAAGAGCCTATCTACTTAATTAAAAATATAAAAAATATTAGATAATAGTTTTTATAGAAACAAACTTATTTTAGGAGGTTTTACAAATGAACGAAGATATGCAAAATTTAATGGAAGAAATAGAGAAATCAATGGTAAGATTAAGAAGAGGGGAAATTGTTACAGGTGAAGTTATAGGTGTTACTGACAATGAAATTATAGTAAACTTAGGATATAAAGCAGATGGTATAATTCCAAAAGAAGAGATGTCTAATGATATAATAATAAATCCTTCTGATTTTGCTAAAGAAGGAGATGAAATTGAAGTATATGTTTTAAATTTAGATGATGGTGAAGGCAATGTATTATTGTCTAAAAAAAGAGTAGATGCAGAAAAAGGATGGGAAGACTTAGAAGAGATACAAGATGCAGGATCTTTAGTTGAAACAAAGGTTATTGAAGCTGTAAGAGGTGGAGTAGTAACAGTAACCCGTGGCATTAGATCTTTTATACCAGCTAGTCAATTATCAGATCGCTATGTTGAAGATTTAAAAGATTTTGAAGGTTTAAGTTTTAATACTAAAATAATTGAAATAGATAGACGAAAAAACAAGGTAATATTATCAAGAAAAGTTGTTTTAGAAGAAGAAAATAAAGATAAAAGAGATGAGTTATTTTCAAAACTAGAAAAAGGTGGCCGTATTAGTGGAGAAGTTAAACGTCTTACAAATTTTGGTGCTTTTGTAGATATAGGTGGAGTTGATGGCCTTATCCATATATCAGAATTATCTTGGGGAAGAATAAAGCATCCATCAGAAGTTGTAAATATTGGTGATATAGTAGAATCGGAAGTATTAGATTTTGATAAGGATAAAGGAAGAGTATCCTTAGGATTGAAACAAACACAAGAAGAACCTTGGCTAAAAGCAGAAGAAAAATATCCTATAGGAAGTGTAGTTGAAGGTAAGGTTGTTAGATTAGTAGATTTTGGTGCTTTTGTCGAACTAGAATTAGGTTTAGATGGATTAGTGCATATATCTCAAATTAGTGAAGAGCATGTTTCAAAACCATCGGATAAGCTGGAAATTGGACAAATTATAAAAGTGAAAGTTTTAGATTTAAAAGTAGAAGATAAGAGAATCAGTCTTAGCATAAAGGCTGTTGATGAAGAAGCAGAAGTAGAAAATAAAGAAGAATCAGAATATATTGATGAAAGTAATCCAACAACAATTGGAGATCTAGTACAATTAAATGATAAAAAATAAAGAGTTCATAGCTCTTTATTTTTTATCATTCTATAAATTATTTTAATTGGAGGGTAATCTTATGCAAGGATATGAATCTTTTAAAACTAAGATTTATAAATTAACAGGAATAAATTTAACTAGTTATAAAGAACGGCAGATGAAGAGAAGGATAGACTCCTTAATTACTCGTAATAAATTTACTTCTTATGATACTTATTTTGATGCTATAAATCGCGATTCGGAATTATTAGATCAGTTTATTAATTATTTAACCATTAATGTATCTGAATTCTATCGTAATCCAAATCAATGGGAAGTATTAGAAAAAGAGATAATCCCTCATTTATTAAAATTTAAATCAAGATTAAAAATATGGAGTGCTGCATGTTCAACTGGAGAAGAACCTTATTCTTTAGTAATGTTGCTTACTAGATTTTTTCCGCTCAATCAAATATCTGTATTAGCTACTGATATTGATACAGGAGCTTTAGAAAAAGCTAATATAGGAAGATATTCTGAAAAAAGCTTAGAAAACTTACCTAAGGAATTTATAAGATCTTATTTTATACAAGATGGTAAAGAATATAAAATAAAAGAAGAAATAAAAAAACAAGTAGAATTTAAGAAATTCAATTTGTTAGAGGATAAGTATCCTAAAGAATGTGATTTAATTATATGTAGAAATGTAATGATATACTTTACAGAAGAAGCTAAAAGTGATATATACAAAAAGTTTCATGATTCATTAAGTAGCGAGGGAGTTTTGTTTGTAGGTAGTACTGAACAGATAATTATACCAAATCGCTACAATTTGAAAGCTCTAAAAACATTTTTTTATAGAAAAATAAAATCGAATTAAATAAAATAATAAAGTCCAGCTAGGCTATTTAAATATCTCAGCAATTTAGCTTGGCTGGACTTTATTATAATTAATTTAATTAAATGGTTTTATTTGGATATTCTTCAAGTGCATTTTTTAAAATTTCCATTGATTTTATTAGATCATCTTCGTTTAATATATAAGCAATTCTAACTTCATTTTTACCTAGTCCAGGCGTTGCATAAAAATCCTCAGCTGGAGATAACATTACTGTTTCTCCATCAAGATCAAATTCATTTAATAGCCAAATAACAAACTTTTCTGCATCATCAACAGGCAATTTAGCTACTACATAAAATGCACCGGCAGGTATCTTACACAATACACCTGGCATAGTTTGTAGGGCTTGATATACAATCTTTCTACGTTTATCATACTCTTTATTAACAGCATCAAAGTATGTGTTTGTAGTAGTTTTGTATAGTTCAATAGCACCTATTTGTTCAAGAGTTGGTACACAAAGTCTTCCTTGACATAGCTTTAATATTTGATTTATTAAATCTTTATTTTTACTCGCAATAGAGCCAATTCTAGCACCACAAGCACTATAACGTTTAGAAATACTATCCACTATAATTACTCTATCTTTAATTTCTTTTATACTACCAAAACTTGTAAATTCCTGTCCGTCATATACAAATTCTCTATATACTTCATCAGCTATAACAAACAAATTATATTTTTTTGCTAGTCTTGCTAACATGTATATCTCATCTTTTGTATATACTGTACCTGTAGGATTTCCAGGGTTAGATAATAAAATAACTTTAGTTTTATCAGTGATTATTTCTTCTATAGCCTCTTCGCTTGGAAGATGGAAGCCTTCTTCTGCTGTACATGTAATTGGCACTATATCAACATTAGCAGCAGAGCAAAATCCATTATAATTTGTATAAAAAGGCTCTGGTATTAATATTTCATCTCCTGGATCTGTTGTAGCTATAATGGAAAATGAAATTGCTTCAGATCCACCATTGGTAATTAAAATTTCATCACTTTCAAAGTATATATTATGTTTATTATAATATAAGCGTATTGCATCGATTAATTCTGCAGAACCTCTTGATGAAGAATAAGCTAAGATTTTTTCATCAAAAGCTCTTATAGAATCCATAAATGATTTTGGTGTCTCTATATCTGGCTGTCCAATATTTAGATGATATACTTTTTTGTTTTGTTTTTTTGTTGTTTCTGTATATGGTACTAACTTTATAATTGGTGATTCTTGCATTGATAATATTCTTTTTGAAAAAAGCATAGTTATTTCCCCCTATATAACAGTTTTATGATTA
>CAYLXY010000182.1:0-4522 GCA_964387405.1 uncultured Clostridiaceae bacterium | reverse complement strand
AGAGAATATTTTCAGAGGTCTGTGTCACATATGTTTGACTTCTCTAGAAAAGAGTAAATATATTATTCAAAATATTACTTTACAAAATAAATATAATATGCTATAGTAGTAGCAATATAAAAAACAAAGTAACTTATCAAGAGTTAGGGTAGAGAGTTAGCTCATTGACCCTACGCCAGCCTGCTATTAAAATTAGTAAGGTGGTACTGCTAACGTCGATGAGGATGGAATTAAAAAAAACCAACCTTTTTGGCAATAGCTGAAAGGGTTTTTTTATTTAAGATAAGATTTTTTTACAATAAGGGGAGGAAATTAATATGAAAAAAGAAACAATGTGTATTCATGGAGGTTATACTCCAGAATCAGGTCAACCAAGGGTTTTACCTATAGCACAAAGTACAACATATCAATATACAGATCCAGATCACTTAGCCGATTTATTTGATTTAAAGGCAGCAGGACATATGTATACAAGAATTAGCAACCCTACAGTAGCGGCTTTTGAAGAAAAGGTTAGTCTGTTAGAAGGTGGAGTAGGAGCCTTAGCTGTATCTTCAGGACAATCAGCTACTTTAATATCTATATTAAATATATGTTCAAGCGGTCAACATATAATAGCAGCAGCAAATTTATATGGTGGAACTATGACTTTGTTATCAACAACACTTAAAAAGATGGGTATAGAAGTAAGTTTTGTGGATCACACCTTAGAAATAGAAGAACTTCTAAAATATGTAAAATCAAATACTAGAGCTGTTTTTGCAGAAACAATAAGTAATCCGGGAACTGAAGTGTTGGATGTTAAGAAGATGTCTGAATTTACAAAAAAAATAGACGTTCCATTAATTATAGATAACACTGTTGCTACACCATACTTATCCAATCCATTTGAATATGGAGCAAATATAATAGTACATTCTTCAAGTAAATACTTAGATGGCCATGCTATTAGTTTAGGTGGTGTGATAGTAGACGGTGGTAATTTTAATTGGGACAATGGAAAGTTTACAGAACTAACAGAGCCAGACCCAAGTTATCATGGGGTAAAATATGTAGAAACATTTAAAGAGCAAGCCTATATTGTTAAGGCTAGAGTACAACTTTTAAGAGACATGGGAACTACAATGAGTCCTTTTAATGCCTTTTTAACAAATTTAGGCATGGAAACTCTTGCCCTTAGAATGAAGCAGCATAGTGAAAATGCATTAGCTTTAGCAGAGTTTTTAGAATCTCATCCTAAAGTAAGCTGGGTATCATACCCAGGCCTAAAAAGTCATAAAAGCCATGAGTTATCTAAGGAATATTTACCTTTAGGTGCAAGTGGATTATTAGCTTTTGGTGTTAAGGGTGGAAGGGAGGAAGCGGGAGAATTTATAAGAAATATTGATTTAGTAAGTTTAGTAATACACTTAGGAGATGTAAGAACTTCGGTACTTCATCCTGCAACTACAACCCATAGACAACTGACAGATGATGAACTTAAAGCTGCAGGCATAGGTCCAGAGATGGTAAGAGTTTCAGTAGGTATAGAAAATATAGAAGATATAATAGAAGATTTTAGAAAAGCATTAGATAAATAAATTTAAGATAAGACAATATATAAATGCTATGAAATTTTATAGTTGGTAAATTTATAAATATCGTGATTACATTTTATAATCTGATTAAAACCCTGTAAGTCTTGAATTCAAAGACTTGCAGGGTTACTTTTCTTCATCTATTACTATTGGCATTAAATCTCCATCTGGTAAGTATCTATAGTCCTGTGCATATTCCTTTATGTCTTAGATTATTAAATAACATTTTTTAGAAGAATTTTTCAAAATCCTCTTTAGTCATTTTTTTTACGTTTTTAATTTTAATTTTATTACCTACTGTTTGAGGGGTTATTTCTAAAATTAATATATCATTTCCTGACTCAATTATAGTAAATTGTGAAACAGTTAGATTAAATCTTGAAACAAGTTCTTTAATGTCTTTATAGTTCTCCTTAGTCAGATTTATAGAATATTTATCATAATCTTTAATCTCAATATTTTGTAACTTTCTAACCAAATCAATACTAGTCTTGGGTTGGGTATAATGGTATTTTTCTAAAACTATATACCATAAACAAATAATTACTATCACAACTAAAATAATCTTTTTAAAATTAATTGTTTTCATCCTATCCTACCAACCTAAAGCGACTATATTATAAATCCCCATATGAATCATATCAGAATAACTTAGAGCACTGCCCTCAGTTCTTATTAGTTCAATAGATTGTTTTCCAGTTGTCTGACTATAAATAAACGCAGAAACTCTCGCTTTATATGTTTGCAAACCTAGCTTTCTATTAACAACAACAATCAAATCATCTCTTACAGTTATAGTTTGAAATGTACCTCTATTATAAGAATCAATAGCTGCTCCAATTATAGATATTCCTATAGAGATTAGGGTAGCATATACATTAAAGTTACCTATTGCAGTAAGGATAGAAATAACTGTTGATACCTTAGTTCCTTTCGAAAATTCAAATATACGTTGTTGACCGTACGTCCTTGTTGTATTTTTGAATAAATCTCCCCATGCTTCCCACGTTGAACTATATTCACTCATAACGTGCTCATAACCTGAAGGGATAGAATATGTTGACATTATACTTATTTCAGATTTTTGTAATAAATTGTCGTTTGATTCTTTATCGTTATAAATATTTGATTCGGCAAAAATACTTGGATCAACTTTTGTACCATCTGCATTTTTAATATAATCTTCAATATAAAAAGTTTGTTTATTACCTAAATTGTCAAATTCCTCAATTCTACCATCTGTTTTATAAACAATAGTTTTAGATAATAGTTCATCTCCATTATACGTTTTTGTTATAACTTTTTCTTCTTTCACAATAGTTTTTAAATCTATAAGTCCATATTCGGGGTCTTCAATTTGAATATTAGATACATTCCCCTTATTAATTTCCTGAGCATTAACAGCATTTATGTTGTTAACTTCTTGGGCATTAACAACACTTCCTAAAGGTGATAAAGATAATACAATTGCCAACACAAAACTAATAAAAAATTTACATTTTTTCATAATAAGTCCTCCTTAGACCATTTTGATTTTTAAAGTATGACTAACTTTTAACTATTATCACATTCCTTAATGCCCCTCTATTGGAAATTTACCACATATACCTTTAATTGTCAACATAACTCCTAAATATGATAGTGTCAATATTTTGTAGGAAAATAATATTTATATTTTTCTAGAGAAGTCAAACATATGTGACACAGACCTCTGAAAATTTTCTCTAAATAATGCTTGGGCTTCCTAAATTGCTTAATAATTATTTTGTCAAGGAGGAAAGCGAAGCGATCCTTGATTAAATAATTATTATGTAATATCATCCTAAGCAGCATTTTTAGAGTAATACTCTTGAACTATTTCATTTGGTGTTCTGAAGTTTAGTATTTTTCTTGCTATATTGTTATACCTATTTTTATATCTATTAAATGATTTTTCCATTTGTTCATAGCTACTGAATCGTCTTCTATTGTAGAATAATTCATTATCTATTCTATGACTACGTCAGACTGTGTAAAAAATCCAGTAATTGGTTAACACATTTTTAATAAAATATGCTACCATTCACCTATAATATTAAAAAGAAAGGGTGGTAGCATGAGATATATTGAAGGTATAAATAGAAAAAGCAAGATTGTCTTTCCTGAATATATAGATGATTATATCACAGAAGATAATCCTGTAAGAATAATAGATGGATTCGTAGACACACTCGATATTGTTCAATTAGGGTTTAAAAATTCAGTACCTAAAGATAAGGGTAGACCTGGATATAACCCAAAAGATTTACTTAAATTATATATTTATGGATATATGAATAAAATTACATCATCAAGAAATTTAGAAAAAACTACTCAAACAAATATAGAAGTTATGTGGTTAATAAGAAGGCTGACACCAGATTTCAAATCAATATCCGATTTTAGAAAAGACAATAAAGAGGCTATAACTTTAGTATTTAAAGAATATGTAGCTCTATGTAAAAAGTGGAATCTTTTTGGAAAAGAAATAGTGGCTATTGATGGTTCTAAATTTAGAGCTGTTAATTCTAAGAAAAATAACTTTAATGCTAAAAACTTAAATCGTAAAATTAAGTATTTAGAAGAAAAAATACAAAACTATATGACTGAAGTAGAAGAAAATGATATTGAAGAATCTATTGATCGTAAACCAAATAAAGAAGAAATTAAGGAGAAAATCCAAGAACTTAAAAAGCGAAAGCAAAAATATGAGAGCTACAAAGAAGAAATAGAAAAGGGCAACATAACAGAAATATCAACAACAGATCCAGATTCAAGATTAATGGCTGTAAATAACAATGGAATTGATGTATGTTACAATATCCAAACTGTAGTAGATAGTAAGCATAAATTAGTAGTAGACTGTGATGTCATAAATAATCCAACTGACCATGGTATGTTAAGTAAAATGGCTAAAAGTGCAAAGG
>CAYLXY010000181.1:0-4539 GCA_964387405.1 uncultured Clostridiaceae bacterium | reverse complement strand
AGAAAAATGGTGACTATGCTTGGTTTTTGCATGTTCTAAAGGCACTAGATAGTGACCATGGTAAAGCGGGAATCATTCTTCCGCACGGTATTTTATTTAGGGGACATGCTGAAGAAACTATTAGGAAAGAAGTTCTTGATAAACGATATATTAAAGGAATAGTTGGGTTACCCGCAAACTTATTTTATGGGACAGGCATTCCTGCTAGTATCATCATAATTGACAAAGAGGATACTGATAAACGTGAAGGCATCTTTATGATTGATGCAAGTGATGGATTTAAGAAAGATGGAAATAAAAATCGCCTACGTGAACAAGATATTGAAAAAATAGTACAGACCTTTATAAATAAAGATGAAATTAAGGGGTACTCTAGTTTCATTACTTATGCAGAAATTTTAGAAGAAAAGGATGGAAGTTTACATTTACCTCGCTATATAGAAAAAATAGATGATTCATTGCCACAAAATATTGCATCGCATCTTAAAGGTGGTATTCCAGGAGTTGATGTCGATTCAATTGAGAGATTGTGGAGAATATCCCCAGAATTAAAACAAGGAATATTTAATTGTATAGATGAAAGCCAGAATATTTATAAGCTAGTTATATTGCCAGATGAAATAGAGAGAGTTATCTCGGATGACAGGAGTATTAAAAATGAAAAAGAAAATGAAGTAGTTAACTTGTTTGGTGTTTGGAAGGAGAAGGTAAAAGATACACTGCTTAATATTAATTCAGATACAAATCCAAAAGACTTAATTCGCGATATTGGTTTTGAAATTTTGGATGATTTTGAAGCAGCAAAGCTTTTAGATAATTATGATGTATACGACTTTTTGCTTAATTATTGGAACGAGATGCTACAAGATGATGTTTATATAATCAAAGCTAGTGGATATGAAGCTGGTCGTGAGATTGAATATGTATATGCACAAAAGAAAGCAAAAGATGAAAGTGGTGAAGAAATAAAAATAGATGATACTTCTAAAATGAAGGCCTTTGATGGAGCACTAATTCCACGGGAAGTTATCGAACAGGAGTACTTTGAATCAGAGTTAATGCTGATTAATGAACTGAATGAAAAATCCATATTATTAGAATCAGAACTTGAGGAAATGAGGGAAGAAGAATGTGATGATGACGGTTTACTTGTAAATGCCTTGAATGAAAAAGGTGATGGGATACCTAAAACTAATCTTAACAAACGGATTGTAGAGCTTGAAAACAAAAAAACATCCCCAGTAGTAAATGATATTACAAAAATGCTTGAATTATTTGACTTAAAAGACACGACTGGAATGGAGAAAATCGTAAGTGAAAATGAAGAACTCGAAGGATATGAATTAAGAAATAAGAACGGTTCAATCGGTAAGGGAAAGTTAAGAGCTGCATTAAGACAGGCAAATGAAAAAGCAATAATGCCTGAACTCTATGCTGGTGAATATGGCGCTTTACTAGAGTATCAATTGAAGTTGGTAGAGAAGGACGAAATAGATAAATCTATTAAAGAGGTTCAAAATGAACTTGATGATTTAGTTATTAATAAATATGGAGATTTATCGGTTGAGGAAATAAAATATTTACTATTTGAGAGAAAATGGATGTCAAAAATCAAAGCGGACATTGTTGACTCAATAGACCAAGTTTTAAATGGGCTCGCATCAAAAGTTATCTTAATCGCAAAACGATATGAGAGAACTTTAGGTGAGATTGAAGAGAAAACAGCGAAATCCAAAGAAAAAGTAAAGGCTGCTCTGGAAAGGATGGGATACTCATGGTAGCTTATCCTGCAGATTGGAAGACTGACAAAATAGATAACGTTGTTAATATTTATGATAATTTGCGAATCCCAGTAACTAAGAGTGATAGGGAGCCTGGAAATACGCCATATTATGGAGCAAACGGAATTCAAGATTTTGTAAGTGGATATACACATGATGGAGAATTTGTTCTTGTGGCAGAGGATGGCGCAAATGATCTTTTTAATTATCCAGTAATATATGCAAGTGGAAGGATATGGGTTAACAACCATGCCCATGTTTTATCTGGGATCAAGGCAATAGTTAGTACGAAGTTTTTGTCATATTTGCTAAAAAGAGTTAATTATATAGAAGTTCTTGTAGGCGGAACTAGAGCGAAATTAAATGGTAAGATATTAAGATCCATTGAAATAACATTTCCCAAAAGCCTTCGAGAACAACAAGCCATAGCTTCAATTTTATCAAACTTTGATGAACATATTAAAAATCTAGCCGAACTAATTCAAAAGAATAAAGCAATTCGTGATGGTGCTTTGGATGATTTGATTGGTGGTAAGACCAGAGTGGATGGATTCAATGGAGAATGGGAAGAAAGGACACTCGAAGATATTTGCGTGATAAATGGTCTGGTCAGAGGCCCTTTTGGTGGTTCATTAAAAAAAGATATGTTTGTGAGTCAAGGTAATAAAGTATATGAGCAAAGAAATGCAATATATAAGTCTGTGGAAATCGGAAAATATTATATTACTGATGAAAAATACAGTGAACTCTTTAGATTCGCTGTTAAAGCAAATGATTTTATTGTTAGTTGCTCAGGAACAATCGGAAGAATTTATAGAATCCCTCAAAACTATCCAAAAGGAATAATTGTAAGCATAAAATGCAGCCCACCTAGATTAAACTACAATAAGATGAGAAAATACACCTAACATATTAAAAATTATGGAGGTGTATTTTTGAATTTAAAACAAAATAAAGAAATCTGGATAAAACGTGTAAAAGAATATAACTCTAGTAATCTTTCACAAACAGCCTGGTGTAAGGAAAATGATATAAAGCCTAGTTCACTTAGGTATTGGCTTGGAAAGATTAATAATAAATCAACTGTCAAATCTAATGATTCTTCTATAGAACTTGCAAGCATTTCAATTATTAAAGAGTTAGATTCCAAACCAATGATTCTTGAAATCAAAGATGTAAAATTATCCATAACTAATAATTATGATGAAGCATTTCTTCTTAAACTTATCAATAGCTTAAGGAAAATATGATTAAACAAATTAGTATAGAAAGGGTTCATTTAGCACTAGGTCCAACAGATTTAAGAAAGTCTATCGATGGCCTTGCTTTAATAGTAGAGCACATATTAAAAATGGATCCCTTTTCTACTCATCTATTTGCTTTCTGCAATAAAAGACAAAACCTTATCAAGATATTAGTTTGGGATAATAATGGATTTTGGATACATTACAAAAGACTTGAAAGTGGCTATTTCAAATGGCCACAAAAAGGAGCTGGGGCATCCATTTCTATAGACGAAAGACAGTTCCGTTGGCTTTTAGATGGCCTAAGCATCAATCAAAAAAATGCCCATAAACCTGCTAATGAAAGGATTTTAATTTAATAAAACTTAATAATGCATCTTTTAAAAAGCTAATCATTTAGAAATATAAGGCTTTTTTTGTTATCTAAAATATAGTATAATATAAATATGGAAAACAATAAAAAGACTAATAAATCAAAACTAAATAAAGAAGAAATAGACCTTCAATCCAACGAAGTAGACAATGAAATTTCAAGGTTAAAACATGAACTGGAAATAGCTAATGCTAAATTAAAATGGTACGAGGAGCAGTTTAGACTAAATGCAGTAAAAAGATATGGAAAATCCAGTGATGATATTAATGAAAATCAAGTTTCATTTTTTAACGAAGTAGAAATAACTAAAAGACCTGAAATAGAAGAACCTACTATAGAAAAGATTGCTTATGAAAGGAAAAAAAGAGGAACAAACAAAAAATCTTTTGAAGAACTACCTATAGAAAGAATAGAATATGAAATTCCTGAAGAAGAAAAATCTTGTGAAGCATGTGGTACTACCATGCATGAAATGAGTGTAGAAATTAGAAAAGAAATAAAAGTAGTGCCAGCTACAGTATCCATAGTAGAACATGTAAGGAAGGTATATTCCTGTAGAGGATGCGAGAAGGAAGGAATAAAAGCTAATATAATTACAGCAAAAATGCCAGAGCCTGTAATAAAAGGAAGCTTTGTATCTCCAAGCCTTCTTGCATATTTAATGTATCAAAAATACTCAGCTGCACTACCATTAGATAGACAAGAAAAGATATTTAAAGACTTTGGCATAGAAATCTCCAAACAAAATATGGCAAACTGGATAATAAAAGGATCCGAACTATGGTTAGAACCATTTTTTGAAAGGCTTAAAGAAGAACTACTTAAGGAAAACTTTATACAGGCAGATGAAAGCCCTTTAAGGGTCTTAACTAAGGATGGAAAACCTACAGATAGCAAGTCATATATGTGGCTATATAAATCTGGAAACTTCGGAAAACAAATAGCTCTTTATGAATACCAGTCATCTAGAAGTGGAAAACATCCTAAAAGTTTTCTCAAGGGATTTACAGGTTTTCTACAAACAGATGATTACATAGGCTATAATTCTGTAGAAAATATTACAAGAGTAGGATGTTTTGCACATGCTCGCCGTAATGAGAAGTTGATTTTAATGGGAAGTAATTAGTACTAAGCCATAATT
>CAYLXY010000180.1:0-4559 GCA_964387405.1 uncultured Clostridiaceae bacterium | reverse complement strand
TAATTCAATTCTATATCCTAGTAAAAATATTAGCAACAAATTTATAGTTTCATAAAACACTGTTATGAATGCGGTTAAAATAAAAGGAATTAGTAAATTATCCTTAAATATTTTTTGATCCATAAGACCAACAAAATATCCTATAACCATAAATACTAATGCGTTTAAGCCAATTGTACGCCCAAACATAATATCTTGTAATATTCCTACAAAAAAACCTATAACCGCCCCTTTACTTCTGCCACTATGTATAGCCAAGGATATAACAAGTATTAATGCAGTATTTGGAAACACATCATATATTTTTATCCACTGAAATAATGTGGATTGTAGTATGAAATTAAATAAAATAATTAAACTAATTATAATCCATCTCACTATTAGTTACCCCTTTATTACTAATAAAGTTTTGCCGGTTCTTTTACTATTACCTTGGTTATTCTTTTAAAATTAACTATTGGTTCTACTTTGATTGTTTTTAATAAATAATCACTAGACTTATCTACTTCAATAATTTCACCTATTATAATTCCTTCTGGATATACTCCTAATCCTGATGTAATTATTTTATCCCCAACAATTATATCTGCTAAAGGATCAAATAAATATCCCGTTATTTCGTTAGTAATGCTTCCACTAACTATACCTTGCAAATTACTATCCCTCATTATTTGGAAACTAACCGAACTATTATTGTCTATAATAGAAATAACCTTTGACCAATTACCTCCAACTTCATAAACTTTTCCAATAAGTCCATTAGCATTAAGTACTATACTATCTTTTTTAACACCATGATTTTCCCCGGCATCAATTGTAAATATATTAAACCAATTACTAGGACTTTTACCTATTACACTAGCAGAAATAATACTATACTCATTATCATCTTCTATATAGTTTAAAGCATATTTCAAAGCTTTTAATTCCTCTAGTTCGTTTCTTTTCATGTTTAGGTCTGAAATTTCGTTTTGTAATAGTTCTACTTCTTTTTGTAGTTTTTTATTTTCAGTTTTTATGTTATTTATATTTCTAATAGAACTAATATTTTCACCTACAGTGTTAACTCCCTTGCTAATAACATTTTGAACAGGTGTTATAATATTTCCAATCCATTTTTCCGCAAGAGTAATATTTTCTCTTTGTTTGGCTGTAATTCCTATTATTATAATGAGAATGATAGCGACAATTGCCACTATCATTGCTGATCTATTTTTTAATTTGTTTCTTTGTCTGTTTCTAGACATTCATATCACCAACTTATCCTAGCTTCTTAGGTCTTATTAAAACTCTCTTTAAAGTATCTATTTCTTCTATTGTTTTCCCTGTACCCATTACTACACAGTCTAAAGGATCCTCTGCAATTTGTACAGGCATCCCAGTTTCCTTTATTACTAACTTATCTAGACCATCTAACAAGGCGCCCCCACCTGTAAGCATTATACCCATTTCCATAATATCTGCTGCAAGTTCTGGTGGTGTTTTTTCTAATGTATATTTAATAGCTTCAATAATTTGACCAACAGGTTCTCTTAATGCATCCATTATTTCAGATGATGTTATCTCTAAAGTTTTAGGTAATCCAGAAACTAAATCCCTACCCCTGACAAGCATCTTTTCTTCTTTAGCTTTGGGAAATGAAGATCCTATATTTACCTTTACTTCTTCAGCTGTTCTCTCTCCAATCATTAAACTATATTCCCTTTTTATATATTGAACAATAGATTCATCTAGCTCATCTCCACCAATTCTAATAGATTTAGCTGTTACAATACCTCCAAGGGAAATAATTGCAACCTCTGTTGTTCCACCCCCAACATCTACAACCATACTGCCTGTAGGTTCTTCAACAGGTAGGCCAGCACCTATAGCAGCAGCCATAGGTTCTTCTATTAAATAAGCTTCTCTTGCACCTGCCTGTAATGCAGCTTCTTCTACTGCTCTTTTTTCTACTTCAGTAACACCTGAGGGCACACATACAACTACTCTAGGTTGTATTAATGTCCTTCTAGGATAAGCTTTTTTAATAAAATATTTTAACATACTTTGAGTTACATCAAAATCTGCAATTACACCATCTCTCATAGGTCTAATTGCAACTATATTACCCGGTGTTCTACCAATCATTTTTTTTGCGTCTTCACCTACTGATAATACTGTCTTTGTATCATTTTGAATTGCAACTACCGATGGTTCATTAAGCACTATTCCTTTTCCTCTTACATAAACTAAAGTATTTGCTGTTCCTAAGTCGATTCCCATATCACGTGAGAAAAAATTAAACAAGCTCATCTGTAATGCCCCTTCCCTTTATATAACAATTATATAATTTCTTTACTTTTCATACTAAAATAAATCCCATCCCCTATAATTATGTGATCTAATACATTTATTCCGATAATAGAGCCTGCTTCAATAAGTCGTTTGGTTATATTAATATCTTCTTTACTTGGTTTAGGATCACCACTTGGATGATTATGTGCTAATATTATAGAGGAAGAACTTCTTCTAATTGCTATATTAAATACTTCCCTAGGATGTACAATTGACGCATTTAAACTACCTATTGATATATTTTCTATAGAAATTACATCATTCTTAGTATTTAATAATAAAATATTAAATATTTCCTTGTTTAAATACCTCATATCTTCCATTAATAAATTACTTACATCCTCAGGACCTTTTATTTTATAATTATTTGTAATTTTTGTTAAAGATATACGTTTGCCAAGCTCTACAGCAGCAATTACTTGTGATGCTTTTGCTAAACCAATTCCTTTTATCTCCATTAATTCTTCCATAGTACAGTCTACAAGGGTTCTTAACCCTCGGCTAGACATATTTAATATTCCACTTGCTAAATCAATTGCAGTTTTATCTCTTGTGCCTGTAGATAAAATAATTGCTAATAATTCTGCATTAGATAGGCTCTGACATCCGTGTTTAATCATTTTTTCCCTTGGACGCTCACTCTCAGGCATATTCTTAATAGTAGTATATTCACAATAATTATTCATAATCAACCACCTCGTGATTTTTTTATTTAAAGGAGACTGATGCCGAATTTATTATTAAGAACTACTCCTAATTTAAATACTGGTAATCCTACAACATTAAAATAGTCACCTTCTATTTTAGATATAAATAAAGATGCCCTTCCTTGAATACCATAGGCCCCAGCCTTATCTATATATTCACCAGATGCAATATAGTTCTGTATTTCATTATCTTTTAAATCTCTAAAATAAACATTAGTAGTTTCACAGTCTACAAATTCTTGTCCTGTTAGACAATCTATTATAGAAAATCCTGTAATAACTCTATGAACTTTTCCAGAAAGAAGTTTTAACATATCATATGCTTCCTGCTGATTTTTAGCTTTGCCTAATATTTTATTAGACTCTACTATAGTATCTGCACCTATAACAAGATAATTTCCTTTTAATTTATTAGAAACATCCTTTGCTTTTATATAGGCAAATTGCTTAGCAACTTCTGCTGGTGAAAGTTCTTTACTAATTATTTCTTGAATATTGCTAGTAATTATCTGAAAGTCAATTTCTAAATTTTCAAGTATTTCTTTTCTTCTGGGTGATTTAGATGCTAAAACTATTTTTTTCATCACTTCACCTATAGCCTATTAAATATAACTATAGCTAATAGAAGTCCTATCAAACTAGTAATGTTTATTTTAAATAATAAAGTTAATTGAAAATAAATCACTCCTAAATTAACCTCTATATTATTTAATCCTAAAGGTTCAGGTCCATAATTTAAAAAAGGGACTGTTGCTCCAAAAAAATCCCCTATTAAACTCCCTAAAATAACTCCTGTAATAACAAATAATATTAATAACCAAGAATTTTTATTTCTTCTCATTGCTATCCCCCATTTTTCTTAATTTCTAATTACATAATCTATACTAGTCTTAGTTTTGCCTAAAGTATAGTTTGCTGTAATGCCAATGAATATACCTGTAAAGATACTAGTTAGCATTAGTACGGGTAAATAGGCAAAAAGTTTAGGATTCTTAATAATAATACTAGCTACTGTTAGTTGTGCAATATTGTGTCCTAATGCACCAAAAACACTCACTCCTATCAAACTAAAATATTTTCTACAAGTTTTATATACAATCCACATTAGAAGTGTGCTAACAAAGGCTCCTGACATACTATATATCATAGAAATTATAGCTCCTGATGCCAGTCCCCCAATTAAACTTCTTAATAGATTCACAGCCAAAGCATATTTCAATCCATATATTGCCAAAGTTATTAGACCAACAATATTAGCTAATCCCAATTTTGCACCAGGTGCAAGGGCAGCAAAAGGATTTGGTATCATAGATTCAATAATATGAAGACCTAGACCTACAGAAGTTAACATAGCTAAATGTACCATTTTTTTTGTATTCATAATAGTCAACACTCTTTCTATAAAATAATATATCTAACCTTTAACCAGTCAAGCTATATTAAACTTTCTTACTATAATAAATTATACACCATTAATGTTTCTACAACAATAAGCCTAATAATCTATTTATTGCACTT
>CAYLXY010000179.1:0-4583 GCA_964387405.1 uncultured Clostridiaceae bacterium | reverse complement strand
AATTAAAAAAGATTCTTTCTTTTAAAAGAAAGAATCTTTTTATACTATTACTTTTATTTACATCAATTTATAATTTAGTCTTTTTACTTCATAGGCATACAAATTATTTGACCTATTTGTAAATTATTTGGATTTACGCCTGGGTTTGCTTTTTGTATAGCCTCTACTGTAGTATTGAATCTTTTTGCTAGTAAGAAAAATGTATCTCCTGATTTAATTGTATATGGCTTTGTTCCTGTTGGACATCCGCTTGGTGGTGTTGTTGACTTTGGTATACAAATTACTTGACCTATTTGTAAATTATTTGGATTTACGCCTGGGTTTGCCCCTTGAATAGCCTCTACTGTAGTATTAAATCTTTTTGCAAGCAAATAGAATGTATCTCCTGATTTTATAGTATAAGGCATTGTTCCTGTTGGCCATCCGCTTGGTGGTTGAGGTGCTGATCCTGGCATACAAATTACTTGACCTATTTGTAGATTATTTGGATTTACGCCTGGGTTTGCCCGTTGAATAGCATCTACTGTAGTATTAAATCTTTGTGCAAGTAGATAAAATGTATCTCCTGATTTTATAGTATAAGGCGCTGTTCCTGTTGGACATCCACTTGGTGGTGTAGGTGTTGTCTGTGGTATACAAATTACTTGACCTATTTGTAGATTATCTGGATTAAGATCTGAATTAGCTTCAAGTAATGCATCTAGACTTACATTAAACTTTCTAGCAATACTATAAAATGTATCTCCTGATTTTATAGTATAAGGCATTGTTCCCGTTGGACAAGTAACTGGTGGTGGCATTGTTCCTGGTATACATATAACCTGACCGATATAAAGTGTATCCGGATTAACATTTGGATTAGCTGCAAGTAATGCATCTAAGCCTACGTTAAATGCTCTGGCAATTGAATAAAATGTATCTCCTGCCTGAACAGTGTAATAATTTCCACCTGGACATGATGGGTGAGGCATAGGTATACATATTGTTAGACCAATCATTAAAGCATTAGGATTTACACCTGGATTTGCTGCTATAAGCGCTGCCACAGTTGTATTATATCTAATAGCTATACTATAAAATGTATCTCCTGATTTTATAATATATGGCATGGTGCCCATAGGGCATGTGGTTGGTTTGTAATTATTGTAATACATCAATTAACCCCCTTATTTAATAATTATTAATTTTTATAGACTATTAATTCAATAATAGTATATTTACTACAGTATATTCAGAAGGTTAAAAGTTGTTCTTGTTTATTAATATTATATTTCTACATATCATATTAAAATAAGTTATCTATTGACTCTACTATAGGAATATAATATCTTTAAGTTATAAGTAATTAATGAGAGGGGGTTTTAAATATGAAAAAAGTTGTTGTTGAAAGCTTTACAATGGACCATACAAAGGTTAAAGCACCCTTTGTTAGAAAAGCTGGCACTATAAATACTCCAAAAGGAGATATAATAACAAAATTTGACTTGAGATTTACACAGCCTAATTCTACTGCCATACCTACTGCATCAATCCATGCCTTAGAACATTTACTAGCAGGATTTATTCGTGAAGAATTTAATGATAATGATGTTGTAGATATTTCTCCTATGGGATGTAGGACTGGTTTTTATTTAATTTTAGTTGGGGAATTTACTGAAAATCAAGTGGCTTCGGCTCTTATTAATTCTTTAAATAAGGTTACTAAAGCAGAAGAAGTTCCTGCAGCCAATGCTGTTCAATGTGGTAATTACAAGGATTTATCTTTGTTTGGTGCTAAGGAATATGCTAAGGAAGTTTTAGAAGAATTAAAAGATAAATATACAGATCTATAATCACTCAAAAAGGGGCCAGCTTTGCTGGCCCCTTTAAAATATTGAAAAACAAGATTCTTCACTAGGTTAAGAATGACCAGCACAAAACAGTATAACAGCTTCAATGTCATCCTATTGTATCTGATATGGACAGTATAAACCCTACTTTCCAAGGATGTCTAAGCAATTTTAATATTATATATTCCTCACATTCATAACCCTCATAGCATTAAATACTGCAATAAGTGCTACTCCTACATCTGCAAACACTGCCTCCCACATAGTTGCAATACCTCCTGCTCCTAAAACTAAGACAATCGCCTTTACTCCAAGAGCAAAAATAATATTTTGCCATACTATACGATTTGTCCTCTTAGCTATTTTTATAGCACTGACCAATTTCATTGGCTCATCAGTCATTAAAACAACATCCGCTGCTTCTATGGCTGCATCAGACCCTAATCCTCCCATGGCTACGCCAATATCTGATTTAGCAAGTACTGGTGCATCATTAATTCCATCTCCGACAAATGCTAATTTTCCTTTTGACGATTTCTCAAGTAGCTCAATTTTTTCAATCTTCTCATGTGGTAATAATTCTGAATGTACTTGATTTATACCTAATTTATGCCCTACTTTTCTACCTACTTCCTTATTATCTCCTGTTAACATAACAATCCTTTTAACACCCATAGATCTAAGTGCTTTGATTGTAGCTTCAGAGTCTTCTTTTATTTCATCAGATATAATAATAGAACCTGCATAGTCTTTATTAATAGCTATATATATTATAGTTCCAATAGTATCTACTGGCTCATATACAATATCTTTTGAATCCATCAACCTGCTATTTCCAGCTAAAACTTCCTTACCTTTAATATTTACACTGATACCATGACCTGGTATTTCTTCATAGTCTTCAATTTCTTCTCTATTTACTTCTTTCCCATAGGCCTTTAATATAGATGTAGCTATAGGATGATTAGAATAACTTTCTGCAAAAGCCGCATATTCCAATAAGTCTTCCGGTGAGTACTTTCCCTCAGTATTTATTTCTGTGACTTTAAAAACACCCTTTGTCAATGTGCCTGTTTTATCAAATACTATTGTATCAATATTATTTAATGCCTCTAAATAATTTCCACCCTTTATAAGAATTCCATTTTTAGATGCTCCACCTATACCTCCAAAAAATCCTAGAGGAATTGATACTACCAAGGCACAGGGACAAGATATTACAAGAAATATAAGAGCCCTATATATCCACTGAGAAAAACTAGCCTCTTGAATTACCAATGGTGGGATAGTTGCTAAAGTAAGGGCTACAAATACAACTACTGGCGTATAATATCTTGCAAATTTTGTAATAAAGTTCTCTGTTGGTGCCTTTTTACTACTAGCATTCTCCACTAATTCTAAAATCTTAGATACTGTAGATTCTCCAAAGACTTTACTCACTTCTACAGTAAGCAAACCATTTATATTTATAAATCCACCAAGCACTTCACTTCCCTCTTCCACATCTCTAGGTAAAGATTCACCTGTTAAAGCAGAGGTTTCCATCATAGATTTTCCACCTATAATAACTCCATCTAAAGGTACCTTTTCTCCAGGTTTTACTATAATATAATCACCAATAGCAACATCTTCTGGCAAAACCTTCTTTTCCTGGTTTCCTACTTTAAGATTTGCATAATCAGGTCTAATATCCATAAGTTCTGCTATAGATTTTCTAGAACGACTAACTGCTAACCCTTGAAATATCTCCCCAATTTGATAAAAAAGCATTACTGCTACTCCTTCAGGAAATTCTCCAATAGCAAAGGCTCCTATTGTAGCTATACTCATTAGAAAGTTTTCATCAAAAATTTGTCCTCTGAATATATTTTTACCTGCCCTTACTAATACTTCTCCACCTACAAGTAAATAACTTATAAAGTAAAGTATAAACTTTGTAGAATTTTGCATTTTAAAAATTAAAGCTATAAAAAATAATATAGCCCCTATTCCTAGCCTTATAAACTTGTTTTTATTTTCTCCACTAAAATAAGTATGGCTATGTCCATGATCATCTTCTTTAATATTATCTTTTTTTTCTACAATTACATCTGGTTCCAGTTTATTAACTATATCTTTAACAGCCTTATCAACAGGCTTTATTTTATTATCTTGATTTATTTCAACAGATAATATTTTAGTAACAAAATTTAATCTAGCTAATTTAACATTCTTTAACTCATTTACTTGTCTTTCTATTTTAGAAGCACAACTTGCACAATTTAATCCTTGTAAAATAAATTCTCTGCGTAGTCCTTCGCTCATGTTTTCCTCCCCTTTAATTGGCCTTTTTTAATTATGATTTATATGTTCAAATCCTTGTTCGAAAATATTTTTAACATGTTCATCATCTAAAGAATAATAGACAGATCTTCCTACTTTTCTAAACTTTACAATTCTGGCTTGTCTAAGTACTCTTAATTGATGAGAAATTGCCGACTGATTCATTTCTAATAACATAGAAATGTCACATACACACATTTCTTCTTTAAGTAAGGCATATAAGATTTTAACTCTTGTTGGATCTCCAAAAACTTTAAATAAATTAGCTAAACTTTGTAATTTTTCTTCTTCAGGCATTAATTCTTTAACTTTATTTATTATATCTTCATGTATAATATTAGACTTACACAAGTCAGATTTAGATTTATTTTTAACCATATAACCACCCTTTCTTTATATATGAATGTCTGTTCATATGTTCATGTATACTAT
>CAYLXY010000178.1:0-4598 GCA_964387405.1 uncultured Clostridiaceae bacterium | reverse complement strand
ATCAAATAAAAAAAATAAACTTCCTAGTGAAAATAATACCCAGCCTATTAATTCTAATTTTTTTTTCAATTTTATTTCCTATTAATAAAAAACCTAAACTTTAAAGTTTAGGTTTTTATTAATTATATTTTACTAATTGTTATATAGAAGATAATACCTGAACTTTTGAAACTATTCCTTTTAAGTTATTATCATCATCGATTACAGCTAGAGGGAATCTAGATGAGGTTGCCAAGTCTATTATTTCATTTAGAATAGCATCCGGTGAAGTTGTTATTATATCTGATATTAAGACATCAGATATATTGAGTCCTTCTTTGTTAGCTCTTATAGCATCATCTATGGTTATAACTCCTCTAAGTTTTGTTTTGTCTGATATTACATAAGCACTAGAAACTCCATTATCCTTCATAGCTTTTATTGCCATTCGAGGATTGTCCTTTAATCTTACAATACTATTTGGAGTAATCATAACATTTCTAACACTTATAACCTGAGTTTTATCTGCACTGTCTATAAATTGTTTTACATAGTCATTTGCAGGATTAGAAGTCATTTGTTCAGGTGTGTCTATTTGAATGATTTCACCATCTTTCATAATGGCTACTCTGTCGCCTAATTTAAAGGCTTCATTTATATCATGGGTTATAAAGACTATAGTTTTATCTAATTTTCTTTGTATGGTTAGAAGCTCAAACTGCATATCTTTTCTAACCAAAGGGTCAAGAGCTGAAAATGGCTCGTCCATTAGAAGTATTTCAGGATCGTTTGCAAGGGCACGAGCTATACCCACACGCTGTTTCATACCACCTGAAAGACTTGTAATAGGTTCTTCATCTAGACCTTTAAGCCCTACCATGGATATAATTTCTTGAGCTTTTTTATGTCTTTCTTCTCTAGGGACACCTTTTATTTCTAAACCATATTCTACATTTCCTAAAACATTTCTATGACTCATAAGTCCGAAACCTTGGAATATCATAGAAACCTTATTACGTCTATAATCATTTAATTCTTTTTTATTGAATTTACTTATATCCTTATCTTTGTAATATATAGTTCCTGTTGTAGGCTTGTTTAACATGTTAAAACATCTAACCAATGTAGATTTTCCTGAGCCTGATAATCCTATTATTACAAAGATTTCTTTTTCTTTAATTTCGAAGTTTACATCCCATAGAGCTACAGTAACATTGGTTTTATTATAAATATCATCTTTACATAAGCCTTGATTTTTTAGCTTAACAGCATCTTTTTTGTCGGCTCCATAAAGTTTAGAAAGATTTTCAACTTTTAATATAGTTTCCATTTCTATATCATTTTCCATATCATTTGTATCTTGATCAATCATACTATTTACTGTTTTATTCTCCATTAGAATGCACCTCGCTTTGTCCGCCTATACCTTGGGTAATTCTATCTAGTATAACTGCAATTATAACTACTGCAGTACCAGAAATAAGACCTCTACCTATTTCTATACGGTTAACACTTATTAATACTTCCATACCTAATCCTGTAGCACCTATCATAGATGTTGTAACTACCATAGACATTGCCATCATAATTGTTTGGTTTACACCAGTCATTATAGTTGGTAATGCTTGAGGTATTTTTACTTTAACTAAGGATTGAAGCCAAGTTGAACCAAAGGATAGAGATGCTTCTACAACCTCTTCATCAATTTGTCTTATACCAAGACTTGTAAGCCTTATAATAGGAACTATAGCATATATAGTCGTAGCAATTACTGCTGGAGGTTTACCTAATCCAAAGAATAAAAGTGCTGGTATTAGGTATACAAAAACTGGCATAGTCTGCATTGTATCTAGGATAGGTCTCAATATAGAATTGGCTCTTTCACTAGAAGATATTAGTATACCTATTGGAAAACCAAGAATTAAAGATATGATAACTGATACTATTACAATAGATAATGTTTCGTACATATGTCCCCATAGTCCGACCACACCTATTAAAAATAATAATCCACCATATAACAATCCTTTAGTAATTTTACCACTTATTTTCCAAGCAGATAGTATTACAATCAATACCATTACAAACCAGGGAATAAATTCTAAAATAGAATGGACACCATTTACAGCAGTCCCTAGAAACGATCTAATCCCATTAAAAATCACATCATATTTTATACTAAAAGCTCTTACAGAATCATCAATTGCCTTAGTATTAATATTATACTTAAAGGGGAAATTAAAAATCCAGTCTGCATTCATATAATCACTCCTAGTTTAAAGAATCTCTTATTATTTGAGCATCTTCTGCATTTAACCATTCATCTAATAAATAGTCATTTTCTATTAAAAACCATTTAGCTGCTTCATTATAATCAGCACCTGTATCTTGTATATATCCTAAAGCATCTGATATCAATTGGCTAGAAGTTTTGTAGTTACTTAAAAACTCAATAACTTCTTTATTAGCTTGGTCATCATAAAATTTGTTGCTAACAATTACTGTTGTGTCTGTAGCTGGTATTGCTGATTTTCCTTCTTTAAAGTTATCAACATCAGCTTCAGGTTCTTCTAAGGCTACAAAATCATATTTACCCATTAACCAAGTTGGCTCCCAATAGTAACCTACTACAGCTTCTCCTTTTTCATAAGCATTGGAAAGTGCAGCAGATAATGCTGGATCTGAACCTGGTCTAAAATATATATAGTTTTCATCTAGATTGTAATGTTCATACTTAGCATACATTAAATCATCTGCGTCCCATCCAGGAATAGCCCCATATACTCTACCCATGTTCGGATCATCTTCATCTGGGAATATATGAGGATAATCTTTTAAATCCTCAACTGTTTTTAAATCTGGAGCCATTGCTTCTATATTTCTTTCACTGTCTCCCTCAATTACATATCTTGGTACATAGAAACCTTGATAGTTATCATCAAAATTTACACTTAATTCTTGTAAACGTCCTGCCTCAACATCTTCATCATAGGTTGGAATGTTCATAGTCCATTCTTCCATATGTACATCAATCTCACCATTTAATACACCTTCGTGAGTTACTGGAGATGAACCTGGAACCTCTTCCCAAGAATATTCATATAATTCTTCTACAATTAAACCTGCAACTGCATTATGGAGTTTTATACTATCCCAACCCGCATCTGCAAATACAATATGTCCTGCTGATTCTGAACTATTACTAGAACAAGCCGCAAGGCTTCCTATAATCAATACTACTACTAAAATTAAAGCTGAAACTTTCTTCAAAAAAATTACCACCTTTCATAATATCTTTTTTTTCTAACACCTTTTAGTATACCATTATAAAGACAAATGTGTCAAATTAGCCATTCTAAATCAAATTATAAAACAAGGCTTAAAGTAAGTTATAGTAATGCATGACAAATATTTGTTTTTTTCAGAATAGTTTGTAGAATAAAAAGAGATAAAATGGTACTATAGGTAGAAGTATTATTAATAATTACATGAAAAATTATATGAAGAATTTAAAAGGAAGTGATTTTTTGGATAAAAATACTAATCTTATTACTGAAGGTCATATAAATAAAATTCTTATAAAATTAACCACCCCTATGATATTTGGAATTTTAGGAATGGTAGCCTTTAACTTAACAGATACTTATTTTGTTGGAAAACTCGGAACTAATCAGATGGCTGCAATTTCTTTTACATTCCCTGTAGTTCTTGTATTAAATAGTTTGACATTAGGGCTAGGAATTGGAGCATCTTCTGCGATTTCAAGAGCAGTAGGGGAGAAAGATAGAAAAAAAATTACACGTCTATCTACAGATAGTCTAATTTTAGGATTTATATTTGGATTGATTATTTCAATGATAGGAATATTTACAATTGAACCCTTGTTTTCTTTTTTAGGTGCAGAAGGAGATACTATGCCCTATATACTTGATTATATGAAAATATGGTATTTTGGTGTGCCTACAGTAGTAATACCTATGATAGGTAACAATGTAATAAGAGCACTGGGGGATACTAAAACGCCAAGTGTTATTATGTTAATTTCCGCCTTTATAAATATTATTCTAGATTCATTACTTATATTTGGTCTGGGGTCTATTCCTGCTATGGGAATCAAAGGGGCTGCTTTAGCAACTGTTATATCCAGAACATTAACTTTTTTAGTAGCTCTTTATGTACTTATTATAAGGGAGAAAGTTGTGTCTTTAAAGATCATAAAGTTTAAAGAAATGCTTTCTTCATGGAAAATCATTCTCTATATTGGACTACCAAATGCTATGTCTAAAATGATCATACCAATAGGCTTGGGAATAGTAACCAATATAATAGCAGGTTTTGGGACATCTTCTGTAGCTGGTTTTGGTATAGCTTCGAAAATTGAAATATTTGGGATATCTATAATAAATGCTCTCTCTTCAATTATACCAGTATTTGTTGGACAGAATTTTGGAGCTAAAAAAATAGATAGGGTGAAAAAAGGAGTTTTAATTAGTGAGAAATTTTCTATATTTTATGGATTTTCTATATATTTATTGCTAGGTCTTTTAGCAAGACCTCTATCTTTTTTATTTACAAAAGATAAGGCAGTTTCAGATATAGTTGTTTTATACCTTAGAATT
>CAYLXY010000177.1:0-4614 GCA_964387405.1 uncultured Clostridiaceae bacterium | reverse complement strand
CCTTTACATTTATCAAAAAATAATTAATAATAAAAGGAGGTAGTATATTTATGATTATGACAACAGTTTTTGCATTTGCAATAATAGTAGGTCTTCAAGCTTTTGGTGATGCAGTATCGGCTAAAACTAACGGAAAACTTCCATCAATATTTGTATCAGCTATTTTATTTTTAGTTGGATTTTGGACAGTTATTCCAACGGAAATTATTCAGAATGTTGGAGGAGAAAATGTAACAACAACCTTGCTAGCACTTTCAGGTATATCTGGACCACTTTTTGGCTTACTATTAACGCTTTTGGTTACAAATATGGGAAGTTTAATGTCTATTAAAGAATTAGTACAACAATGGAAAACTATTATTATAGGACTAGCAGGAATTGTAGGAGTTATGATTTTTGCTTACTTTGTAAGTGGATTTATTTTCGGACCAGAATATGGTTTGGTTGTAGCACCACCTCTTGCAGGGGGACTTGCTGCTATGGATATTATGGTCACTGCTGCAAATCAAATTGGAAGAGAAGATTTGGCTATTATAAGCGCCCTTGTTTTCTCAATTCAAGGTTTATTGGGCTACCCAATCATGACCTTTGCTTTACGTAAACAAAGCAGTTTTATACTTAAAGAATACAATACAGGTAAAATCCAACTTAAAAAAGTAGATCAAGCTACTGAAAAAGCAAGTAAATTAAAAATTATTCCTGATTTTCCAGCTAAGTATCAAACACCTACCATATTGATTGCTAAAGTTGCTGTAGTTAGTGTTTTAGCAGAAGTAGTTTCTAGAGCAACAGGTGGAATGATTCATACATATGTAATGTGTTTAATTTTAGGTATACTTGCTTCGGAAATTGGTTTCTTAGAGAAAAAAATACTAGGTAAAAGTGAAACCATGGGTCTTTTAATGGTATTATTAATGGGATTTGTATTTGGAGGTCTTGCTTCTGCAACTCCTGCTAAATTACTTGAAGTAGCAGTTCCTCTTGCAGGGACAATAGTAATTGGAATTGCAGGTATGTTAGTATTTGGTGTTGTAGTTGGCAAATTATTTGGAGAAACATGGATGATGTCTATAGCAATTGCTATTAACTGTTTATGTGGATTTCCACCTAACTATATTCTAACAGATGAAGCTTCAAAATCTACATCATCTAATGATGATGAATACAATATTCTTATGCAGGAAATGTTACCTAAGGTTCTTGTAGGTGGATTTGCTACTGTTACTGTTGCATCTGTATTGGTTGCAAATATTTTCTCGCAATTATTGTAAAATAAGAATTAGATAGGAAGGAGTATTTATTATGCTAAAGAAAACTGCTGTATCTTGGGTGGATAATAACAAGGATAAACTAACAGACTTAGCAAGAAAAATATGGGAAAACCCAGAAATAAGTCTTGAAGAATATTTTGCTTTTGACTTACAAAAGAATTATCTTGAGGAAGAAGGATTTCAAATTACACAATATGAAGATATTCCTACAGCTTTCATGGCAGAATACGGAAGTGGAAAACCAATATTTGGACTTTTAGGTGAATACGATGCTTTAAAGAATCTTTCTCAGGATGCTGTTGCGGAAAGAAAGATATTAAAAGAGGATGGTCCTGGTCATGGCTGTGGACATAATCTTTTAGGTGTTGCAACTCTTGGAGCAGCTGTAGCTGTTAAAAAACTAATTGAAGAAGGAAAAATAAAGGGAACTATCCGCTATTACGGTTGTCCAGCTGAAGAGATGCTTCTTGGAAAGGTATTGATGGCTGATCAGGGAGCATTTGATGATTTAGATGCTAGCCTGACTTGGCATCCATCTTCAATAACCATGCCTTGGTCAGGAAGCTTATTATCCCTTCGTTCAGTTGTTTTTTCTTTTGAAGGAAAAAGCTCCCATGCTGGGTCAGCACCTCAAATGGGTAGAAGTGCACTTAGTGCAGTAGAGTTGATGAATACAGGTGCAAATTATATGCGTGAACATCTAAACGATGGAAGTCGAGTTCATTATATTATAAACCAAGGTGGTAGAGAACCAAATACTGTACCAGCTGAAGCATCTGTTTGGTATAATGTACGAGCTGACAAGAGAGAAACTGCTGATGAAATATTAAGCTGGTTGGTAGATATTGCCAAGGGGGCAGCTATGATGACACAGACAAAGCTTTTAGAAATAAAAATTCTAGGAGGTAGCTCTGAAGTTCTTTCTAATCAAACCCTAGTAGGTGTACTTGAAAAGAATATGAACGAGCTTGGTGGCCCACTTTTTACCGATGAAGATAGAAAGTTTGCAGAAGATATAAGCAAGGTATTTAGTCATGCAGATAAGAAAAAAGGGCTTGAAGGTAACTTTATACCCCTAAGCTATATGGATAAGTACCTTCATGAAGGAGTAGAAAGCTCTAGAGACTATGGCAAGTCTCTTAAAGCATCTACAGATGTTGGAGATGTAAGTTGGATTGCTCCCTTGGCTATGTTTGGTGTTGCTACTTGGCCACTGGGAACAGCAGCTCATACCTGGCAAACAACTGCTGCTTCAGGTTCGGGACTTGGTTACCATGCCATGCATTATGCTGCAAAAGTACTGGCAACTTCCCTAGTAGATCTTTATACTAATAAGGATATTTTAGAAAAAGCCAAGGAAGAATTTGCAAGACAGACTGGTGGAAAAAAATATATTTCAGTATTTGAACAAGATTATTTAGACTAATCTACAAAAAAGAAACTCATTAAAGAAGCCCATTGAGGATGCAAAGCCTTGATGGGCTTTTGAAATTAACCAAGTTTATTTATTTGTGCTATAATATATTTATTATAGAGTTAAATAGCAGAAATATTATTTGTTTAATTTTAAAAGGAGAAATCTAATGGATATTTACAAAGTACTAAAAACCTATTTTGGATATGAAGAGTTTAAGATAGGTCAAGAAAAACTAATTAGAGGCATAATGGATGGTGAAGATGCTTTAGGAATAATGCCTACTGGTGGCGGGAAATCTCTTTGCTATCAATTACCTGCTATTCTTTTAGAAGGGGTAACCATAGTAATATCACCATTAATAGCCCTAATGAAAGACCAAGTTGACTCATTAACTGAAATAGGTATAGCAGGCACTTATATAAATAGTACATTAGAAGATGATGAGCTTAATATAAGGCTTGAAGAATTAAGAAAAAACAAGTATAAAATATTATATATAGCTCCAGAACGTTTGAATACCAGTGTTTTTAGAAACTTAATAGAGGATATAGAAATATCCTTTGTTGCAATAGATGAAGCCCATTGTATAAGCCAGTGGGGACATGATTTTAGACCAAGCTATTTAGAAATACCTAGATTTGTTGATTCTTTAAGGCAAAGACCTGTAGTAGGAGCCTTTACAGCTACAGCAACAAAGGAAATAGTAGAAGAAATAAAAAACTTAATCGATTTAAATAAAGCAGTTGAATCTATAATAGGATTTGACAGACCTAATTTATTTTATGAGGTCGTAAAAACCAGTGATAAATTTTCTTATCTATTTAATTATTTAAATTCTAATTTTAAGGATGATACGGGTATAATATATTGTTCTACAAGAAAAACTGTAGAATCTCTAGCTAAAAAACTAAATGACAAGGGTTTTTCTGCTGTATCATATCATGGAGGAATGAATTCACTAGAAAGGTCAGAAAAACAAAATGACTTTATATTTAATAAAGTTAAAATAATTGTAGCAACTAATGCTTTTGGTATGGGAATAGATAAACCAGATGTTAGGTTTGTTATTCATTATAATATGCCTAAAAATATGGAGGCCTACTATCAAGAAGCTGGAAGAGCTGGAAGAGATGGTGAAAAAAGTAATTGTATCTTACTATACTCACCTGCAGACGTTGTAAAGCAAAAATTCATATTACAAAATGAAAATCTTTCTCCTGAAAGAGAGGAACTAGTATATAAAAACCTACAATACTTAGTAGATTACTGCCATACCAACGATTGTTTAAGAAACAAGATTTTAACTTACTTTGACGAAGATGTAGGAGATGTTAAATGTAATAATTGTGGTAATTGCTTAGATAAATCTGAAATGATTGATGTTACAGAAGAATCACAGAAAATTTTATCATGTATTTATAGAACAAAGCAAAGGTATGGGCTAACACTTATAATACAAACATTAAGAGGTTCAAAAAACAAAAGATTAATAAGCTTAGGACTCAATAAGCTATCAACTTATGGAATAATGAAGGACTATAGCGAGATAGCAGTTAGAGAAATTGCAATGACTTTAGTGTCTAAAGGTTATATACACATAAGTGCAGATAGGTTTCCTATATTAAAATTAAGTCAAAAATCTGTTCAAGTATTAAAGGGAGAGGTAAAGGTATATGATAAAAAACATTTAATCGAAAGAAAATCCACAAGTAAAAAAGAAAGAGAAGTATTTAAAAAAGGTTCAGTTAATAATTATGATGAAGATTTATTCGAAAAGCTTAGACAAGTAAGATATTCTATATCACAGGATAGGAAAATACCTCCATTTATGGTTTTCCATGATTCGACTTTAAGAGGAATAGCATCTCATCTCCCACAAGATAAAAAAGCATTGTTGACAATAAGTGGTGTAGGTTTAAAAAAATA
>CAYLXY010000176.1:0-4624 GCA_964387405.1 uncultured Clostridiaceae bacterium | reverse complement strand
TCTGAAAACCCTCTTTATTTTTAGAAAATTTTTAAAATTACATGAATTTAAGTAATTATTAAAAACAGATTAACTTTAATTTTATAGATACTATTATAGTATTGAATAGAATAGTTTAATATACTTATTTTATGTTACAATATAGATTAGTGTAAAGAGAATAAAGGCTGGTGATATAGATGTCTAAGATTAAAAGTAAATTTGTTTGTCAACAATGTGGATATGAGAGTGCTAGATGGTTAGGAAGATGTTCAGGGTGCAATAGTTGGAACTCTATGGAAGAGGAGTTGTTAGAAGGTAAGAAACAATTTAAAAGATCTCCTACAATAGTTAGCCAATCTAAACCTAAGCCTATTAAAAAAGTTAAATCAGGAGCTTATGAAAGATATGATACTCAAATAGGGGAATTAAATAGGGTCTTGGGGGGAGGCTTAGTAAAAGGATCTCTAGTACTAATATCAGGAGAACCGGGCATTGGAAAGTCTACATTAATTTTACAGGCTGGCAGTACTGTTGCAGATAAATATGGAAGGACTCTTTATGTATCTGGCGAGGAATCTGAAGAGCAAATAAAAATGAGGGGGGAGAGATTAAATTCCCTTTCAGATAATTTATATATAGTTTCAGAAACCAATGTAGATATTATTGAAAAATATATAGAAGAATATGAACCTATGTTTGTTATTATAGACTCTGTACAAACATTGTTTAAAGAAGACTTATCATCTGCACCTGGCAGTGTATCACAGGTTAAAGAATGTTCTAATAATTTAATGAGAATTGGTAAGTCTAAAAATATTCCTATGTTTATAGTTGCTCATGTTACCAAGCAAGGAGAATTAGCAGGACCTAGAGTTTTGGAACATATGGTTGATGCTGTATTACACTTTGAAGGGGAAAGGACCCAGGAATTTAGAATATTGAGGGCTTTAAAAAATCGTTTTGGTACTACTAGTGAAATAGGAGTGTTTGAAATGAGGGAGGAAGGATTAGTAGAAGTTAGCAACCCTTCTGCTATGTTTTTAGAATCACTAACTGCAGAGGCGGAAGGTGCTATTGTAGTTGCTACATTTGAAGGGACTAGACCACTTTTAGTAGAAATACAAGCTTTAGTAGCTCCAACAAATGCAGGTTTTCCAAGACGGACTTCTGTAGGAGTTGATTTAAATAGACTAAATTTAATTATTGCGGTTTTAGAGAAAAAAATAGGGCTTCCTTTAATGAATCAAGATATATATGTCAATGTAGTAGGTGGATTAAAGTTAGAAGGAACCTCTGCAGATCTAGGTGTTGCAATGGCCATATATTCTAGTATGAGAGGTGTATGCATTCCATCAAAAAAAATGATTGCCATGGGTGAGATAAGTTTAACAGGAGAGTTAAGACCCATTAGTAATTTAGAAAAAATGATGAAAGAAGCGGAAAAAATGGGCTTTATTAAATGTATTATACCTGAAAAAAACAAGTTTAAATTTGAAGGCAAAAATATGAAATATAAAGGAGTGAATACATTAATAGAAGCTTTAGAACTCTTAAATTAAATAATATAATATTGAGCTTAATAATTATATAATAAAATAGGGGGTATAGTTATAATCAATAAATTGTAAGGGAGGAAGAACTTTTTGAAAGAATCACAAACAGAAGAGACTCAAGTATTCGAAGCTATAAAGATGATAGCACCGGGTACAAATTTAAGAGAAGGTTTAGAAAATGTATTAAAAGCAAAGACCGGGGCACTTATAGTTATTGGCCATAGCGAAGGTGTAAAAAGTATGATAGATGGTGGGTTTGCTATAAATGTAGATTTTTCACCAGCTTATCTTTATGAACTATGTAAAATGGATGGAGCTATTGTTTTGAGCAATGATTGTAAAAAAATTCTTTATGCTAATACTCAAATAATGACAGATGCATCGATTCCATCAGCAGAAACGGGAACACGTCATAGGACGGCAGAAAGAGTTGCAAAAGCAACTGGACAAGTAGTTATTTCAATTTCGCAGAGACGACATATCATAACTTTATATAGAGGGTATAGTAAATATATTGTTCAAGATACTAATAAGATTTTAAATAAAGCTAACCAGGCAATTCAAACTCTTGAAAAATATAGATCCGTATTGGATCAAGCTACTATAAATTTAAGTGCCTTAGAATTTGAGGACCTAGTTAGTGTATATGATGTAGCTACGGTAATACAAAGGACAGAGATGGTTATAAAGATTGTTCATGAAATAGAGAAGTATATTTATGAATTAGGAAATGAAGGTAGATTAGTAAATATGCAATTAGAAGAATTAGTAGCTAATGTTATGGAAGATGGTAAGTATGTAATTAAGGATTATAATATAAATACAGAAGCTGATGAA
The DNA here is from genome assembly GCA_964387405.1 of uncultured Clostridiaceae bacterium. Classification (GTDB taxonomy): domain Bacteria; phylum Bacillota; class Clostridia; order Peptostreptococcales; family Natronincolaceae; genus JAAZJW01. The sequence goes on along the minus strand of CAYLXY010000176.1, from coordinate 2,252 downwards.
AACAATATACAAGAAATGTTATGGGAATTATCCTCAGAGGAATTATTAGACTTATCTTTAATATCAAAAATATTGGGATATGGTTCCAATATGAATGCATTAGATATTTCAGTGTCCACAAGGGGCTATCGAATATTAAATAAAATACCTCGACTTCCATTACCAGTAATAGAAAATTTATTAAATCAATTTTCTAGCTTTCAAAAGATATTAAAAGCTTCTATAGAGGAATTGGATGAAGTGGAGGGCATTGGTGAAGTTAGAGCTAGAGCAATTAAGGACGGATTAAGAAGATTACAAGAACAGGTGCTATTAGATAGGCATATATAAGGAATTATTAACATAACTTTATAATTGGTAGTAAAATATTTTACAAAGTAATATTTGACAACTAACAATTCATATGATAAAATATTTGTTTTAGTTGACATACTTCAAAAGATAAGGTATAATGTAATGTATAGAAATTCACCATTTTTGGGAGGGTTAAAATATGTTCAATATTGGAGAAAAGATTGTTTACCCTATGCATGGTGCTGGTGTAATAGAATCCATCGAGGAAAGAGAAATATTAGGCGAAAGAAAAAAGTATTATATAATGAAAATGCCTATCGGTGATATGCAAGTAATGATTCCTTTAGACCAGATAGCTGACATAGGAATTAGGAAAGTTATTGATACCAAAGAAATTGAAGATGTGTTAGATGTATTAGCTGATGATATAACTGAAATGCATAAGAATTGGAATCGTAGGTACAGGGCTAATATGGAGCTAATAAAAACAGGAGATGTTTATGAAATAGCAGAAGTAGTTAGAAACCTAACAATAATGGACAATGAAAAAGGTCTATCTACAGGAGAAAGAAAAATGCTAAGCAATGCAAGACAAATTCTAATTAGCGAAATTGTACTTGTTGCTGAAATGACTGAAGAAGAAGCAATAACACTTATTGAAGAAGTTATTTTAAAGCAGACTGAGTCAACTGAACCAACTGTACCAGATGCAGTTATATAACTGCATCTGGACATTTTTCTTTAATCTAAGCAAAATAAATAAACTTATAATTGAGTTTTAAAAATAAAATATCTGGACATAATAATGGAATAGGAGGTGTTTTAATGATAAATAAAATTGTTCGAGGGATTTTAACAGTTTTAGGAGCTGTGTCGGGTTTTGGATTTTATATATACATCGTAGACGAAACAAATATAATTAATATTACTAATAATTTCAAAGGTTATATAATAGGAAGTATAGCTTCGGCTATAATAAGTGGTGTTATATTGTTTATTTTGTCACCTTGGTTAATTAATAAAGGTACAGAAGTTGCCAATAGAACAGAAAGAGAACTTTCTAAAGTACCTACTGTAGATATTGTTTTAGGATCTGTAGGATTAATAGTTGGACTTATAATTTCTTATCTAATTACAAATTTAATTGCTAATATTATGCCTTTTCCAATACTAGTTTCTGTTTTATCCATTTTAATTCATATATTTATGGGATATTTAGGAATTAAGATTGCTACAAAGAAAATGGTAGAAGTACCAAATATACAAGATATTTTTAGGAAAAATCTATTAAAAGAACGTAGTGTTAAAAAAGATAATCAAGGGATACCTAAGGTATTGGATACTAGCGTAATTATAGATGGACGAATTGCAGATATTTGTAGAACAGGCTTTGTAGAAGGTCCTTTAATAATTCCAGGCTTTGTATTAGAAGAGTTAAGGCATATAGCGGATTCTTCAGATGCACTAAAGCGTAATCGTGGAAGAAGAGGTCTAGATATTTTAAATATGATTCAAAAAGAATTAGATATTGAAGTAAAGATGTATGAGAAGGATTTTCCTGATATTGCGGAAGTAGACTCTAAGTTATTAAAACTTGCACAACTATTAGAAGGCAAAGTGGTAACTAATGATTATAATTTAAATAAAGTAGCAGAATTTCAAGGTGTACCAGTACTTAATATTAATGAGCTAGCCAATGCTGTTAAGCCTGTTGTATTACCAGGTGAGGAAATGCTAGTACAAGTGGTAAAGGATGGGAAGGAATCAGGTCAAGGTTTAGCTTATTTAGACGATGGTACCATGATTGTTGTAGAGAGTGGTAAAAAATATATAGGTCAAACTATAGATGTATTAGTAACAAGCGTACTTCAAACAGCTGCAGGTAGAATGATTTTTGCAAAACCTAAGGCTTTAGTAGATAGAACTGCATAATACTTATATAATATGAAATTTTAAAT
>CAYLXY010000175.1:0-4660 GCA_964387405.1 uncultured Clostridiaceae bacterium | reverse complement strand
AATAAAGTAAATAAAGAGCTAATTAATGCTTTTTAAGGATAAAAAACTAAAAAATTAATGGAGAAGGTGATCTTATGGCAAGGCCTCAAAAAAAAGGATTAGATTATTTCGCACTAGATGTAAACATGAATGATGAAGTAAAACTAATAGAAGCAGAACACGGGATAGCAGGTTTTGCAGTTTTAATTAAGTTATTTCAAAAAATATATAGTGAAGGTTATTTTTATCAGTGGAGTGAAAAAAATCAATTGCTATTTAGCAGTAGGATTTCTGTTGATAAAAACAAAGTTGAAAAAGTAGTTGATGATTGTATTAAATGGGGTATATTCGATGAAAAACTTTATAAAAAATATAAAATTCTAACTTCAAGAAGAATTCAAGACCATTATATAGCAGCAGTTTATAGACGGGTTAAGATAGAAATGGTAGAGGAATATTTATTAATTGACATATCCAATAATAGGAAAATAATCCTGACTAGAGTTTCGGATGACAGAAACTCAGATGCATATATAGATATTGATAGCAGAAACTCACATACAAGTATGGTTTCGGATATCCAAAGTACACAAAGTAAAGTAAAGAAAAGTAAAGTAAATGAAAGTAAAGTATATAATAGATTAGTCGAAATCTACAACAATCAAAATATTATTAACCATAAAAATTTAAATCATAAAATAAAAGAATCCATAAAAAAAGCATTAAGCAAGGACAGGGAAGAAGATATCTTACAAGCAATAAGCAGATATGGACAAGCCTTTAGGGATGAAGAATATGGGTTTTGCACCTATAAAATGACCCTGGATAGATTCCTAAGCCAAGACAACGGTTATGTAGATTGGCTAGATCAAGGGCAAAAATGGATTAATTATATGGATTTTAAAAATAGGACCAGGGACAAATCTAATGAAAACCAACAATCACAAATAAAAACAAAATTTCATTTAGCCAAAAGTAGGGGAGATAAATATACAGCAGATCAACTAGAGGAGTTAGTTTTAAATAATCAAAAGAATAGAAATAAAGGTATTCAATGCGGTTAGCTAAGCTCTTTATTTGATAAATCCAATATAAATTAGGGCTTGCTGGCTGGTTTTTAAATAAAAGTTTATACTTTTGGAAAAAAGGTGAAAGGAGTGATTCACGTAGATGACTTAATCTATAACTACAAAGCTTTATTGGAATCAATTTTTTCAGAAGATGAAAAGCTTCCAGATTTAATCTTGCAAAAATATGGACTGATGAAACTCACACCAAAAGAAGAAAGAGAGCTAGAAGCTATGGAAATGATAAGGCTTAGTAAAGAAGGTCTGACTTTAAATAAAATAGCCAGGCGATTTAATATGACAGATAGTGGAGTCTATAGAAGAATAAAGAGGTGTCTATGAAAAAAAATAGTTTTCCATCCAAAGAAGAGTTCTATGAAACTATAATGATGCTTAAAAAAGAAAGAGCCATTAAGAGAGAGGGAATATACCTAGGATATTTGAAGGAACAGGGGATTAGAGGCAAGCCTAGAAGAAGAAAGCAAGGGGAAGATGAGCCATTTATCAAGTATTGATAGCTGGGCTGAAAAATTTTCTCGCCCTAGGGTAGATAAGGTGAGATCTGAATATAGTAAATCTTTCATTAAAAAACTGTGGCAATTGATTTGCCAGCTAAGGAAAAACTAAATTATGGAAATAATAGACTTTTAATATTGACAAATAAAAGAAAAAATGATATAAAGGATATAGACTTAGCACTCACCAGACGAGAGTGCTAACAAAAACATAGTAGAAAATTTCAAATAAATATTATAAATCTATCTGAGATTAGATAAAAAGAAGAAAAACCATATGAAAAACTAATGAAAATTAAAAATATATCCAATAGAAGAGGAGTGATATTATGGATTTAAACAAATTTACCCAAAGAGGAATAGAAGTGGTTCAAGATTCACAAAAGATGGCTATAAAAAATGATAATCCTCAACTCGAAGAAATACATCTGCATTACGCTCTTTTAAATCAATCAGAAGGTTTAATTCCAAAAATCCTAACTTATATGGAGGAAAATGTAGAATTAATCTTAGCAGATATAGAAAGAGAAATAGATAAACTACCAGCACAATCTGGTGGAGATGGGTCAATCTATCCAAATAGAGTCTATAGTAAAATCCTTTTAAAAAGTGAGGATGAAGCCAAAAGACTTGGAGATGAATATATAGGTGTTGAGCATATGTATATGGCCCTCTTAAAGGAAAAAAATATAAGATCAGAAAAGATTTTAAATAAATACAATATAAACCTACAAAGATTCTTAGAAAACTTAAAGAAAATTAGGGGAGACAAAAAAATAACTTCTGACAATCCAGAAGCAGGATATGAAGCCTTAAGTAAATTCGGAAGGGATTTAGTAGAAGAAGCCAAAGAAGGAAAAATGGATCCTGTAATTGGTAGGGATGAAGAAATAAGAAATGCCATAAGAATATTATCAAGAAGAACTAAGAACAATCCTGTTCTAATAGGAGAGCCTGGAGTAGGTAAGACTGCAATAGTTGAAGGGCTTGCCCAAAGAATAGTAAACCGAGATGTTCCAGATGGCTTAAAAGATAAAGCTATCTTTGCCCTAGATATAGGAGCACTTGTTGCTGGGGCAAAATTCAGAGGAGAGTTTGAAGAAAGACTTAAGGCTGTTCTAACAGAAATCAAAGAATCAGATGGAAAAATAATAATGTTTATTGACGAACTTCACCTAATAGTTGGGGCAGGACAGACAGAAGGAGCAATGGATGCTGCCAACCTATTAAAACCAATGCTTGCTCGTGGAGAAATTCGTACAATCGGGGCAACAACCCTAGATGAATATAGAAAATATATAGAAAAAGATTCAGCACTTGAAAGAAGATTCCAAAAAGTATTAGTTTCCGAACCGACTGTAGAAGACACTATATCAATACTTAGGGGATTAAAAGAAAAATATGAAATCCATCATGGAATAAGAATATCAGACGGAGCAGTAATAGCAGCAGCAACACTTTCTGACAGATATATAAGCGATAGATTCCTGCCAGATAAGGCAATAGACCTAATGGACGAAGCATCTGCAATGATAAGGACCGAGATTGATAGTATGCCCCAAGAACTAGATGAAAGTAGAAGAAGAATACTTCAACTAGAAGTGGAAAAGGCTACACTAAAAAAAGAAACAGATGAGGCTTCCAAGCTAAGACTTGAAAATCTAGAAAAAGAACTATCTTCTTTAAAAGAAGAATTTGATATTAAAAAAGCAACTTGGGAAGAAGAAAAGAAAAGTATATCTGCTGTTAAAGATATAAAAGAAGAAATAGACAAGACTAGAATAGAAATTGAAAAAGCAGAAAGAACTTATGATTTAGAAAAGCTTTCCAAATTAAAATATGGAACTCTAGTAGACTTAGAAAATCAACTTCGAGCAGCCCAAGAAAAATATGACGATGATGAAGAAAGAATGTTAAAGGAAGAAGTAACAGAGGAAGAAATTGGCCAGGTAGTTTCAAAATGGACTGGAATTCCTGTTACAAAACTTATAGAAAGTGAAAGAGAAAAACTACTAAGTCTTGATAAAATACTTCATAAGAGAGTAATAGGTCAAGACCAGGCAGTAGACTCTGTTGTAGATGCAATTATTCGTGCAAGAGCAGGACTTAAAGAAGCAAATAAACCTGTAGGTTCATTTATATTCCTAGGGCCTACTGGAGTGGGAAAAACAGAGCTTTCTAAAACATTGACAGCATCTCTTTTTGATGATGAGAAAAATATGATAAGAATAGATATGTCTGAATATATGGAAAAACACTCAGTGTCTAGACTTGTAGGAGCACCTCCAGGCTATGTAGGCTACGATGAAGGTGGACAACTAACAGAAGCAGTAAGAAGAAAACCATATTCAGTAGTCCTATTTGATGAGATTGAAAAAGCACATCCAGATGTGTTCAATATATTGTTACAGGTATTAGATGATGGAAGATTAACAGATAACCAAGGAAGAACAGTAGACTTTAAAAACACTGTAATAATTATGACTTCCAATATTGGTTCAAATTATCTAATAGAGGGAATAGGCGAAGATGGAAAAATATCTGAAGATGCAAGGGAAAGCGTAATGTCAGAAATGAAAGCCTTATTCAGACCAGAATTCTTAAATAGAATTGACGAAATAGTAATGTTTAAGCCTTTGGCTAGGGAAGAAATATTTAAAATAATAGACTTACAAATTGAATCAATTCAAAGAAAATTAGATGATAGAATGATTAGAGTAGAAATAACAGAAGAAGCTAAAGATCTAATCTTAGATAAATCCTACTCACACCAATACGGTGCAAGACCAGTTAAAAGATTTTTACAAAGAAGCTTAGAAACAGATATAAGTAGGATGATAATTAAAGGTGATTTAAAAGATAGAGATACTTTAGAGATTTCAGTTGAAGATGGTGAATTTTACTTTAAGGCTAGTCGTGATGAGTCTGGGTATGAAGAGGAAGTATAAGATTAGAGAATTAGTCTGTAGAGATAGAATTATAGAGGAATTTTAAAGAAAAATTGTGTGATATGTAATATATGTTAGAGATGGCCCAAACCTTATTTAGTTAAGGATTGGGCTATTATTTTTTGAGAAATATAAGAAAGAGTTATATAGT
>CAYLXY010000174.1:0-4664 GCA_964387405.1 uncultured Clostridiaceae bacterium | reverse complement strand
AAAGATAATATTATTTTATATATATTTTTTAATGAAAAAGGGGATCTAATTGTATTAGATGAGATAAATATATATAGCATAAACAAAGAGAATTTAATAAAGTGGCAAACAGACTTCAATGATCCTATAATTTTTACAAACACAAAAGACAAAGACAGTATAACAATATATAGTAAAGCTACTAGTAAAAATAGTATAATTTACTCACAAAGAGAAAACACAATAAAAACATTGTCATATACTGGGAAACTGTTAAGTGAAATCAAACCAAAGGAAGAAATTATAAACATAGATAGTTATAAAAACAACATAATAGCTTATTCTTTAAGAACAATACTTAAATACAATAAAAACGGAGATTTAAAAATAGAATACCCATATACAAGCGACATTCTAAAAAGCTTTATATTATCAGATAATAATATAGTAATTATAACAAAGGAAAAAATTACTTTCTTAGAACTTAAAAGAGGATAGGGTGAAAAACATGTCTTACCAAGCATTATATAGAAAATGGAGACCTAAAATTTTTGAAGATATAATAGGTCAAAATCAAATAGTTACTATTTTAAAAAATCAAATAAAATATTCTAATATAGCACATGCCTATCTTTTTACAGGAACAAGGGGGACAGGAAAAACATCTACAGCAAGAATATTTGCCAGAGCAGTGAATTGTATAGACCTTAAAGATGCTAACCCCTGCAATACTTGTGAATTGTGTAAAGGTATTTTAACAGAAAACATTATGGATGTTATTGAAATAGACGCCGCTTCCAACAATGGAGTGGAAAATGTAAGAGAAATTAGGGAAAATGTTAAATATCCACCTTCCAAGGGTAAATATAAAATCTATATTATAGATGAAGTTCATATGCTTAGTTCAAGTGCTTTTAACGCATTGTTAAAAACATTAGAGGAGCCACCTAACTATGTGATTTTTATATTAGCAACAACAGAGCCTCACAAAGTACCAGGAACCATATTATCCAGATGTCAAAGACTAGATTTTAAACCTGTTAAAATAAAAGAAATAAAAGATCAATTATCTTTTATATGTAAAGAAACATCAATTGATTACCAAGAAGAAGCCCTGCATTTAATAGCTCTTAATTCGGGAGGATCTGTAAGAGATGCACTAAGTATTTTAGAACAATGCATATCATTTAGTCAGGACACTTTAACCTATGATAATGTAGTTAATATATTAGGCATGGTAAACTATGAGTATATATTTAACTTAGTAGGAAAAGTAGGAGAAAAAGATACATCTAGTGCACTTACTATTATTAATCAGATATTTATGGAGGGCAAAGATAGTAGTCAGCTAATGAAGGATCTAATCAATCATTTTAGAAGTCTTTTATTTGTTAAAATGAAAGTAGAAACAGATGAAATTCTAAGCTTACCAAAGGAAAGATTAATGGAATTTGAAAAACAGGGCAAATTATTTACAATAAATCAAATAAGTTCTTTTGTATATACCTTATCAGATATTGAATCAAAATTAAAATACTCGTCACAAGCTAAGGTTTTAATGGAAATTGCAATTGCAACTTTATGCAATAAAGAGTTAGACGATTCCCTAGAGGGAATTATAGAAAGGGTCAAGGATTTAGAAAAAACAATAACTTTAGGAGAAATAAAAGTCAGCGAAGGTCGTAAAAAAATACCAGATTATAGGGCAAATAAAACTAAAACCACAAAACCCTTTTCCTTTAATAAAGAAGAAGAAAAAGAAAAGTCTATGGAAACAAATCATGCAAAAGAAGATATAAATAAAAAAGAAAAACTAGAAGATAAAAACAGCAACTTAGATTTTAGTCAAATAAAAACTGCTTGGGAACAGGTTTTAGGGGAAATTCGAAAAGATAAAAAAGCACAAATACAGGCCTTGCTTAGGGAAGGAAATTTAGTAGAGCTAAATAAGGATATATTAGTGATTTCCTTTAAAAAAGGATTTGATTTTCATTGCGATACTTTAGACAAGGAAAAAACAAAGGAATATATAATTAGTATAGTTACAAAATGTACAGGTCAAAAGATAAGACTTTCATTTGTAATGGAAGATCAGCTTAATATGATCAATGAAGTAAAAGAGGAAAAGGATCCCGTGGAAGAACTTAAGAAAATATTGCCCGGGGAAATGCTAAATATATTAGAAGTAATAGATGAATAATACATTTGGCACAAATATGATATAATAGAGAAGGTTTAACTGGGGCAGACTTAAAAATCTGTCTAAATGTTAATAGAAAACCAAATATAAATAATATAAAAAATTTTATGAAACAATAAGGAGGAATTTTTATGTCTAAAAAAGGTTTCCCAGGAATGGGTGGAGCTAATATGAACAATATGATGAAACAAGTGCAAAAGATGCAAAAACAAATGGAAAAAACACAGGCGGAGTTAGAAGAGAAGGTGTTAGAAACTAGTGCAGGTGGAGGAGCTATAACTATTAAAATTACAGGGAAGAAGGAAATAGTTGGAATCGAAATAAAACCAGAAGTAGTAGATCCAGATGATGTGGAAATGTTAGAGGATTTAATTATGGCAGCTGTCAATGAAGCTGTTCGTGCTGCAGAAGATATGCTGGCTTCAGAAATGGGTAAGGTTACTGGAAAAATGAATATACCTGGACTATTTTAGTTTTTTCCCATCTAAGGAAAAGAGGTAACTTATGAATTATTATTCAACATCTATGACTCAATTAATAGAGCAATTTACAAAACTTCCCGGTATAGGAAGAAAAACTGCACAAAGATTAGCATTTCATGTTATTAGTATGACCAAAGAAGACGTACATAGCCTAGCTAAAGCAATTGTAAGTGCAAAGGAAAACATAAGATACTGCAAAACATGTACAAACTTGACAGATAAAGAAACATGCAATATATGTAGCGACAAAAGAAGAAATCCGGAGCTTATTTGCGTTGTTGAAGATCCTAGGGATGTAGTGGCTATGGAAAGGACTAAAGAGTTTAAAGGATATTATCACGTTCTCCATGGGGCAATATCTCCATTAGAAGGCATTGGTCCAGAAGATATTAATATTAAAGAGTTATTAACTCGTATAGGTAGCCAGACTATAGAGGAAATAATTATTGCAACAAATCCCAACATAGAAGGGGAAGCTACGGCAATGTATATATCAAAGCTTTTAAAACCTATAGGAATTAAAGTAACGCGGATTGCCCACGGCATACCTGTAGGTGGGGATTTAGAATACGCAGATGAAATTACATTAGCAAAGGCTTTGGAAGGTAGAAGAGAAATTTAGTAAAGGCAAGTATATTTGAAGATTTAGAAATTAAACTGAGTGATATATTTAGATAGAAGGGTCAAGGTTCAGTGAAAGCCTGGGCATATTTACAATAAAAGTTCTACGAGTATCTTAGGGAGTTTTTATAAGTACAGTACTATTATTTTTAGTAGATACAGTATAGCCTAGTCTATTATGTATGCTCAAAACAGTAGATTGTTATAAGCAATAACCCCTATTCTGTGGTACAATATGGTAAAGGTAATAAATGTATGAATTATAAGCTGTGCGATGGACTGAATAACAGACTTAAAAAGGGGAATAGAAAGATGAAAATAACAATAAAGGATGTTGCAAAAGAAGCAGGGGTATCACCAGCAATAGTGTCAAGGGTTATTAATGAAGATCCTAAGCTATCTATTCGTGACGAGACAAGGGAGCGAGTCTTAGAAGTTGTTGAGAAGCTGGAATATAGGCCTAATGCAATAGCAAGAAGCCTAAGGACAAAAACAACAGGGACAATAGCAATGATTATACCAGATATAACAAATCCATTCTTCCCAGAAATTATTAAAGGAGCTCAAACAGCTTCAGCTAAAGAAGGTTTTAGTTTAATTTTATTTAATACGGAGGAAAATATAGAAAAGCAAAGAGAGTATATAGAATTAGTTTCTGAGAAACAGATAGATGGTGTCTTGCTTTCTTCTGTATATAGTGATGATAAAAGTATTGATTTGCTTGAAAAATATAAAAAACCTTATGTTTTAGCAAATCGCATAACAAGAAATATTAAAAGTTCTTTTGTAATAGTTAATGATTTTTATGGTGCAGTACTTGCTGTGGAACATTTGATACAACTAGGGCATAGAAAGATAGCACATATTTCTGGACCACTTTATACTGAAACAGGATTACAAAGGTCGGAAGGATATAGAAAAACACTTAATAAGTTTGGTATAGAGTCTTGTTCAGAATATGTAGTAGAATCAAAATTTGAAGAGGAAAATGGATATAAAGCTATGAAGCAATTGCTTTCATTGGAAGATATTCCGACTGGTGTGTTTGCAGCAAACGACTTGATTGCTATAGGTGCTCTTTCGGCAATAGAAGAAAAAGGGTTAATGGTACCAAAAGACATATCAATAGTTGGCTTCGATGATATATGGGTAACATCGAAGCTATCCCCTCCGTTGACTTCTATTAGATTTCAATTGTTTGATATGGGGTATTTAGCATCTAAAATATTGATCCAAAAGATTCAGGGAAAAGTTGTTGATAATGATAGAATAGTTTTAGAACCTGAATTAGTTGTAAGGTGTTCTACGAGAGCCATTTGAATATTTTCTTATAGCAAATAAATAACATATGATTTGTTAGTGTTAAAATAAAGAATTATTAA
>CAYLXY010000173.1:0-4671 GCA_964387405.1 uncultured Clostridiaceae bacterium | reverse complement strand
TAGAAGATTGTAAGTTTAGTTACTGTATGGAGGGAAAATAGCTATATGAAATTTATCTTAGTAAGGCATGGGGAAACAAAAGCCAATGTTAAAAAGATTTTTAGTGGTTGGTCTAACTATGAACTCACAAAAAAAGGAAAACTACAAATAAAATTATTAGCAGAAGAATTAAAAGATTATGAAGTAGATTATATATATGCAAGTCCTTTAGGAAGGGCAGTGGAAACAGCTAAGGAAATTGGAGAGAGTATAGGAAAAAAAATAATTATAGATGACAATTTAAGAGAAATGAATTTTGGTATATTTGATGGGAGAACAGCTAAAGAAGCAGAAGAAATTTATCCAAAGGAATGGGAAAACTGGATTAATAATTATGAATCAGTGGGAATACCTGATGGAGAATCTTTGCAAAGTACAATAAAGAGAGTAAAAATATTTATAGATCCTATAAAGAACCAAGAAGGATCTTGTATAATTGTAAGTCACAATGGAATTATTTTATCTATTCTTACATATTTATTAGATTTACAAGCAAAGCAAATGTGGCATTTTCAATGTACAACTGGTGGATATATAGAAATTGATTATACAAATAAATTTGCTTATTTAAGAAAGCTAATTCCATCAAAGATTTAAGATAGGAGGAATAAGATGAAAAATAATGTTGAAAAAACAAATAAGAATAATATAAAAATTCTTACAAGAAGTGGAGTACTAATAGCTTTATCTGCCATAGGAGCTATGATTAAAATACAAGGGACAATAGCTTTTGATTCTATGCCAGGGTATTTTGCAGCCCTATACATAAATCCAATAGCTGGGGCATTTGTAGCTACTTTAGGACATTTATTAACTTCAGTAACTAGTTCATTTCCATTAAGTCTACCCATGCATTTAATAGTAGCATTAGAGATGGGGTTATTTGCATTTATTTTTGGATTATTAAGCAAAAAAACTAATAGTATCCTTGCATCTATAGTAGCTATTTTATTAAATGGACCTATTGCAACATATATTGCATCTATTATGGCCAAAATACTAGGACTTCCTTTTAATGGGACAATTATGTTTAATAGTCTTGTAATTCCCTTAACCATAGCATCGGCTGTAAATATTATATTTGCTTCTATAATATTTAAAGTAATATATAAAGAAAAAAGATAGGTGGATGTATATGTTTAAGTTTAGAGATTTAACTGTAATCGATATTATACCAAATAAAAAGTTAATAATTTCTTGTGATTCTTCTGGAGGTATTGGACTTAAAGAAAAAGATCTTGTAAAAACAGATCCAGAAATTGTAGGATATTTTACAAGTCAAGTTGCTCTTATGGAGCTTTTAGCAGTAGGGGCGAGACCTATTACTATTGTTAATACTTTGGGTGTGGAAATGGATGAAACAGGTAAAAAAATAATCAAGGGAATAAAAAGAGCATTAAAACCTTTAAGCATATCAAATAGTGTTGCAATAACAGGAAGTACAGAAGAGAATATACCAGTATGTCAAACCTTCGTAGGAATTACTGTGATTGGCATAATTGAAAAAACTAATTGGCGAGAAAAAAAGGTCAAAGCAGGAAACTTAGCAGTTCTTGTAGGAATACCTAAAGTAGGAGAAGAAGTATTAGAAGATAGTGGGAAAGAAACTATGTCCATACCAGTATTATTAGAATTACTTAAAAAACCTTACATAAATGATACTTTACCTGTAGGCTCTAAAGGAATAGCCTATGAATTAAAAGAAATGGCAAGTACCAGCCAATTAGATTATATTATATATGAAGATTTAAAAATTGACATTAATAAATCAGCAGGTCCCGCTACATGTGCTATTATTGCCATAGATAAAAGATCTTATGAAGATTTAAAAAAATCTATTATTATTCCTAATAATCCTATAGGTGTTTTTATATAAATTAATATCTATGATCTAAGTTATTATCTTTCACTTCCTATAGAAATAACTTTTTTCATTTTAGACATAATATGTTCGTATCCTCCATCATCATGGGGAATTATACAATTAGAGCAGTCTTTTATACCTTTATCCGTATATGTAAAATTACCACCACATTTATCTTTTAACATATAAAGGGGACAGAAGCAAAATAAACAGTTGAATTTATTAAGTTCATTTATTTGATGACAAGGGAAAAACTCACACTTTTTATTTTGTACAAATTTATAATTTTCACTATCTTTTGCCTTAATCAAAATATCACCTCAATTTAAATCATATTATAAAACACATTATTGAATAATACAACTTCATAAGCACTAGTAAAAAATTTCAAAACAAATAATTCAATGCTAATAATTAATTATTAGCATTGAGAATTTAGGTAAAAAATATTGACAATATAATAGTTTATATTGTAGGATAGAGTCTACAGTAGAAGAATAATGTTTTAAGAGAAATAAATATCAAGGGAAATCTATTGTTTTTTTCATGGAAAATACCAGTCTAGTATATATTTGCAGTTTGAAATTGTATATAATGGATATATATTGATTATATGAATATCTAACGGGGGGTAGGATAGATGAAAAGCATAAGGATGAAATTAATTCTTTATTTTGTACTAATATTAATAATTACATCTATAACATTAGGGGTTATTTCCTACAAAAATTCTTCGCAAGCTATTATTGCAGAGGTAAGTGGAGCTTTAGTTGACCTTTCAACATCAGCTTCCCAAGTAATAAATAGTAGACTAGAAATAGATTTTAAAGAACTTGAGTCATTAGCTAGTAGAAGTGAAATAGAAGGAATGGACTTAGAGCTTCAAATTGAAACTTTGAATCATGAAATGGAACACTTTGACTTTTTACAACTAGCAGTTGTACAGCCAAATGGTACAGCTTATTATAATGATGGTTCAGTAAAACAATTAGGAGATAAAGACTATGTACAAAATGCATTTGAAGGTAAATCAAGTATGTCTGACCTCATACTAGATGAAGGACTTGGTCAGTTGACATTAACCTATGCAGCACCAATAGAACAAGATGATCTAGGAATCGTAGGAGTCTTAGTTGGACGAAGTACTATTGAAGATTTAAGTAAAACTATTATTGGCATGGGATACGGTGAAGAAGGTTATGCCTACATGGTAGATAAAGATGGAACCATGCTTGTACATATGGATCAAGATATGGTTATAAATAGGCAAAATGCATTTGAAGATATAGAAACAGGTGGAATATTAGGTCAACTTGGTCTAGCTATGCAGGATATGGATATAGATACATCACAAATAGTTACATATGAATTTTTAGGGGATGTACGTTATATAGGAATGGCTCCTGTAGGTGACACGAGTTGGTTAATAGCGGTAGGAGGCTTTCAAAGTGAAATATTAAAAGCTATTAATCTAATGCGTAAAAAGATCTTAACTACAGCTATTTCAATTACTATATTAGGCGCTATAGCAGTATTTATGATTGGAAATTCAATAGTTAAACCTATAGAAGCTGTAGCAAGTCTTTCACAGGAAATTGCGGACTTAGATTTGCGAAAAGATGTTCCAGAAAAATATTTAAAAGCTAAAGATGAAACCGGAACTCTGGCACGCTCTATTCAATCTATTAGTAAAAACATTAGAAAAATTATAGGTGAAGTAACAGAGGCTTCGCAATCAGTAGCATCATCTTCTCAACAACTAACTGCTACAACAGAAGAAGCAGCAATGGTTTCTGAAGAGATGTCTAGAACAATAGTAGAAATTGCAACAGCTGCACAGTCTCAGGCTAGTGATACAGAAAACGGATCTAATAGTGCTGAGCTTTTAGGTGGAATGGTAAAAGAAAACCAAGAACATGTTAGTCAACTTAATATATTTGCAGATGAAGTTTTAGTTCTTAAAGATGATGGAGTTCTTTTAATGGAAGAGTTAAGTAGAAAAACAGATGAAAGTGGTATAGGAATTAAAAAGGTGTTTGAAGACATTCAAACTACAACATCTAATGCAATTAAAATCAATGAGGCTAGTAATGTTATTAAAAATATAGCAGAACAGACCAATCTATTAGCTCTAAATGCAGCTATTGAAGCAGCTAGAGCAGGAGATTCTGGACGAGGTTTTGCAGTTGTAGCTGAAGAAATTCGACAATTAGCAGAGGAATCTAAAACTTCCACTATGGATATAGAAAATGTAGTAAATGAATTACAACAAAGCACTAAAGATTCAGAAGTTACTATAAATGATGTAATAAAAGTTGTCGATATTCAACAGAGAAGTCTCAAACAAACTGAAGTTAAATTTTTGGGTATTGCTGAAGCAGTAGATAGAATAAAAGAAATGGTAGTTCAATTAGATATAGCAAGTACTGGAATGAATCAGAAGAAGGAAGATATAATTGGTATTCTACACAATTTATCTGCAATAGCAGAGGAGAATGCAGCAGGTACACAAGAAGTTTCAGCTGCATCTGAAGAGCAATCTGCATCTATACAAGAAATTGCACATTCTAGTGAAGGCTTAAGTAATTTAGCACAAGAAATGATAGATCTAGTAAGTAAATTCACTATTTAGTAAAAAAGAGAATTTAATTTGTTGTTATTCTTGTTTTGTAAGTTTTAAGTAACTGTGAGTAAGATCACAGTTACTTTTTGTAATTAGTAATATATTCATATTAAGAATTGCAATTAGATTAGAAAATGGAGCTTAT
>CAYLXY010000172.1:0-4690 GCA_964387405.1 uncultured Clostridiaceae bacterium | reverse complement strand
TTGGGAATAATATAATATAATATATTAAGAAAAACCTTTAATTTAGAATTTAAAGGTTTTTCTTATAAACAAATTAATTTAAAAATATTTTTGGAGGTTGTATATATGGCTATTGATTTTACACCACTTATTATTTCTTTAAAGACATCTTTAGTTGCAGTCTTTTTTACCTTTTTCTTAGGGATAATAGCCGCCAGACTCTTAATGAATGTAAGTGGTAAGGTTCAATGGATACTAGATGTAATTTTTACTTTTCCCCTTGTTCTACCGCCTACTGTAGTTGGATTTATACTCTTGGTTATATTCGGTAAAAATAGTATTGTTGGACAATTTCTTAGTCGATTAGGTTTTTCTATTATATTTAAATGGGAGGCTACTGTTTTAGCTGCGATAATTGTATCTTTCCCTTTAATGTATAGAGCCGCAAAGGGTGCCTTTGAACAAGTAGACACGGATCTTATTTGGGCTGCCAGAACCCTAGGACTTTCAGAATTTAAAATTTTCACAAAAATAATGGTACCTCTTGCTCTGCCAGGTATAGCATCTGGAGCAATTTTATCTTTTGCTAGAGCCTTAGGTGAATTTGGTGCTACTTTGATGATTGCAGGAAATATTCCTAAAGTTACACAGACTATTCCTATTACCATATACTTTGCTAATGCTGCAGGTAATACTAAGGTAGCTGCTATTTGGACTTTAATAATTATAGGTATTTCTTTTGTTGTCTTAGGTCTTATGAATTACTGGAGCCTTAAAGATAAAAAACTATTTAGAGAGGGGTAGTGTATTTTGAGTATTTATGTAGACATAAATAAACAATTAGGCAATTTTAATCTTGATATACAACTTAATGTCGCTAAGGAAAATATAGGTTTATTAGGCAGTTCTGGTTGTGGTAAAAGTATTACTTTAAAATGCATAGCAGGCATAATCACACCAGACAAGGGAGAAATTATACTTAATGATAAAATATTATTTTCTTCTAAAAAGAAAATAAACCTTATTCCACAAGAAAGAAATGTAGGCTTGATGTTTCAAAGTTATGCACTATTTCCTAATATGACTGTAGCTCAAAATATTACCATAGGTATAGCTAATAAATCTTCTACTGAAAAACTGAATATTATTAAGCCTTTTTTAGAACTTTTCGAACTGGATGGATTTGAAAACCGATACCCTCGTCAGCTTTCTGGTGGACAACAACAACGGGTTGCCCTAGCAAGAATTATGGCTAAAAATCCAGACATTCTTATGCTTGACGAGCCATTTTCAGCCCTAGATTCTCATTTAAGATTTTCTATTGAAGATGAGTTTGCAGTAGCCCTTAATAATTATAATGGTACGGTTATTTATGTCTCCCATAGTATTGACGAGGTATATAGATTCTGTGACAGTACAGCTATTATGGATAATGGTAAAATACTTGAAAAAGCTAATACAGATACAATATTTAAAAATCCTACTACTATAGAAGCTGCTAAATTAACTGGCTGTAAAAATTTCTCTTCTGCTAAAAAGATTAATGAAAACTTAATAACTGCATCAGATTGGGGAATCAACTTTAATATAGAATCTACAATAGAAGATGATATAAAATATATTGGTATTAGGGAAAATAGTATAATTATAGAAAATTTTATCAAGGATATGAATTCTTTCCAAGTGTCAATAGCGGAAGTTAAAGAGTCTCCATTTAATACTACTTTAATACTTGTTCCCAGTGAATATAAAAACTTTCAAAAAAACAAGAAAATTATTTGTGAATATGATAAAGAAAATGCCCAGAAGATTATAAGTATGGAAGCTCAAAACAAGATTTATGCTATAATAGAAGAGAAGGATATATTATTACTGAGATAAGAAGAAAGAGGGCGAATTAAATGCATGACGATGTTTTATATACTCCAGAAGAAATTGCTCAAAAACTTAAAATATCAAAATATACTGTTTATGAAATGATTAAACGTGGAGATATTAATGCACATAGAATTGGCAGGAACCTTCGTATATCTAGTGCACAGCTAGAAATGTATATGTTGTCAACCAAAGAATTGAATAATGTTTATCATGCTATTATTCTTAAAGAAAATGACGAAACATATGCCCAAGTTGATTCCGTTAAAATGTATGTAAGTACGGATTTAACTGGTGATGTGAGAATATCCATTGACCCAAGTAATATAATACTGTGTTCAGAAATTTTTCCTAATAGTGCTCGCAATGCACAAAAAGGAATTGTTACTAAAATTACAGAAGAAGATATGGGTATAAATGTTTTTTTAGATATTGGTATACCTCTTGTGGCCAAAATAACTAAGCAATCCTTAGAAAGTTTAGGTATAAAAAAAGGTACAAAACTATATGCTATTTTTAAAACCATGGCAGTAAAAGTTTTCAAATAATTGTTTTTACTATCCTCTATAAAATATTAGACCATTATAAATAAAATAATCAGACTAGGCCTCGGAATATGTTATAATGTGTATTATATTGATGTTTTGTAGGAGGGCACATTATGAATGTCAAAAAAATAAATGAAATGACAAAAGAAGAATTATTAGTATATATTAGCAATAGTATAAATAATATAGAGAATAATTTAATAAATTATAATGAATACTATAATAATAAGAAGAATATTTTTTTTGAAAAAGCTATAAATATAGATATTATTACAGATGATCTTAAAACTATTGCCTATTATATAAAAAATATATACGAACATATAGAATGGACATATAATAAACAGCTTATTATAGACACATTACCATCTAACTTAAATAAAAAACCTAGAAGAGGAGAAATTTGGACTTGTCAACTAGGTAAAAATATAGGTTCTGAAGAAAATAAAGTAAGACCTGTTATTATTATTCAAAATAATACAGGTAACGAAAAATCAGCAACAACAATTGTTGTTCCTATATCCAATAGACCTAAAAAAATAGCTGTACATATTAGATTAAGATATGGTGACTTCGAATTAGTAGAGGGAGAGACAGAACATATTACAGGTACTATTCTATGCGAGCAAATAAAGATAGTTTCTAAAGCTAGATTAGGACGCCATATAGCCACTTTAAATGAAGATTTTGTTAATAAAATATTAGATGTTAAACTAAAGCATTCTATTAAATTGTAATTATAGTTTATACTTGACTAAGAATAATATTAGTGATATTCTTTAGTCAAATAACAAACATACTTAACACTTTGGTTAAGAGACTATTTCTCTTATTTTGTTTACCTTACTTGGCATAGGCCAAGAGACTATATATCTTATAAAAAGCCCCCTAAATTTTTAGGGGGCTTTTGAGTTTTCTTATATTGAACAATAGTTATTCTATTTATTTTCTCTGTTTTTATCACCCCTTATATTTTTCTGCATATTTATAAGTATAAGATAAAAAAGGGGGATAAAGTATGTTTGAATATAGAGATATAATAGAAGATTTAGTCATAGAACGTCTTCTTAATACTGATGAAGAAGAAATTCCAGTTATTATTTATGCAAAAGATTGTACTTGTGATGATTTAGAAAAACATATATCAAAAATAGGTGGGAAAATAAATCATATACTTCCTATAATAAATGCAGTTGCTGCTTATATGCCTTCTATGAATGTTAAAAGTATGGCATTAGATAGTATAATAGATAAGATTTACTTAGACGATCATGTATATAAATTGATGGATAGAACTCCTATTACCGTAGGTTCTGATTTTGCAAATGAATATGGACTGACAGGTAAAAATATTTCTGTTGCTGTTTTAGATACAGGTGTTTATCCTCATGAAGATTTAACGACTCCTTACAATAGAATTATAGGATTTAAAGATTTTGTTGGACAAAAAGAAGAACCTTATGATGATGATGGCCACGGTTCTCATGTAGCTGGAATTATTGGTGGTAATGGATTTTCATCTAAGGGAAAATACATGGGTATAGCCCCTGATGCTAATATTATAGGTGTAAAGATTTTGAAAGGCAATGGCAGTGGAAATATTTCAGATGTAATTGCAGGCATACAGTGGACTATCAATAATAAAAACAAATATAATATTAAGGTTATTACCTTATCCCTTGGAACAAAACCTAGAAGTAGTTACAAAGATGATCCTCTTTGTCAAGCTGTAGATGCTGCTGTGGCATCTGGTATTACAGTAGTGGTAGCTGCTGGAAATAGTGGTCCTAATTCTTCTACAATAACATCACCTGCCATAAGTCCTAATGTAATTACAGTAGGTGCCTGTGATGATCGTATGTCTATTAGTTCTAAAGATATTTCTATTGCAGATTTTTCTAGTATTGGACCTACTCAAGATGGACTAAAAAAACCAGATATTTTAGCACCTGGAGTTGGAATTAACTCTTTAGCAAATAGATCCTCTGATTATAAGAAACTATCAGGTACTTCTATGGCAACTCCTGTTGTAGCAGGTTGTGCCGCCTTATTATATGAAAGTAACCCTCAATTAACACCTATTCAGGTAAAAAAAATTATTACATCCAGTGCTACTGATCTTGGTCTTAACCCTAATAGTCAAGGATTTGGTCTTTTAAATATTCGTAAAATTGTTAATAATATTAATGCCAATTCACCTGAAAATAAACCCAACTATTCCCATGAAAACAGTAATATATTAGAATCAATTTTATCTAATAATATGTTTCTAATAGTATTATTAGTTA
>CAYLXY010000171.1:0-4695 GCA_964387405.1 uncultured Clostridiaceae bacterium | reverse complement strand
TCTTCCTCTTCATGTATCGATGCATTGCCCCCTTTAAAGTTCGATACATACAATAGGTCAGTCATTGTAAGGTCAAATTTCCTCTCACCCTTACTCTTTATGTAGCTTTGATAGTTTTTATAGCTGATGTTGGAATTGATCCATTGGGTTGATGCTCTATTGTATGTTTGTGGTTTCATAAACATGAAATTTGCTCTCAATTTATTGTCAATTATATTTTAAGTACTTGTTCTTGAGATACATCTAAATATATTAGAGTTGCTCTTTCAGCAGCACTATAATCTTTCAAATTTATAATAGTAGTCTTTATAAATAAACTTCTTTCTGTTTGTTATATACCCAAATACAAATTAAGAGCATCTTGAATTGAAATCTCATTATCAAGAACTTCTTTTAACTTACTCAAGCCTTCAAGTTTATAATCTACAATAGTGTTGAACTCTGTTTCTAATTCTTGTATATCTTGTTCTGTTAATGCTTTGTTTACTTGATAATACAGTGTCTTTTTAGGTGTTGAAACCAGTTTTATTTTTTTCGTATCGTAAAGTTCGAAAACATTATAACTTATAGTTTCTAAGTTATCTCCTGTTCTCATGCTTATAAGTTTCAACGCTCCAATATTAGTTGATTTTTCATACTTAGTTAAAACAGTTGTTTCTAAAACCTCTACAAAACAATTTATTTTTTCCAAACTCCTACCTAAAATTGCAACATTTTTTCTTTTAACTAAACTAAGAAATAGTTTAAGCCTTAAATTATTTCCTTCATTATCAAAGACGTCAAACTGACCTATATATGGAATGTCTTTTACGCCTTTTCTCCCCAAAAGCTCTAGCCATGCATTCTCAAGAATCTCCTTGTTTACCCTTTCGCTGTTAATTTGATCTTTCTTTATTCTTGCATTTGGTTCTGCATGTAATAAGTATGCATTTGCTGGTTTACCATCACGTCCTGCTCTACCAACTTCTTGATAATATTGTTCTAATGTTTCTGGTATTAAATAATGCACTACACATCTTATATCAGGTATATCTATACCCATACCAAAAGCGTTTGTAGCAAAAATAACTTTCAATTTACCGTTTATAAAATCAGTAAGTGCATCTTCTTTAATCGCACCTTCAAGGTCTGAATCAAAAGGAGCACATGCAAAACCTTTTTCTTTAAAGTATTCACTCATCGCTCTTGTCCCATAATCTCTCTTTTTCATATGAGTATAAACAATGACTTTTTCATTTTTATGTTTTCTGAGTATTTTTTCTAATTCATCTTTTTTATCTGCATTCTTTTTAAATTGATCTATAATAGTTAATTCAATATTATCTCTGTATAAAGAATCGCTTTTAATAACATTTTCAATATTAAACTCTTGTATTATTTCTTTTTTGTCTTGATTGCTAATAGTTGCTGTAAGGCATAAAATAGTTGGAATATTAGTTCCAAATATTTTTGTAAATAATTCTGGAAGCATTTTATATGCAGGTCTGAAACTATCACCCCACTGTGATACACAATGAGCTTCGTCTATAACTATTAAGCCAATTTTCTCTTTGTGTTTCCTAAGCACATATTCAAGATATCCATCTATTAATACTTTTTCTGGGCTTAAAAATAAAAATAATGGGTTGTTGGGCGGATTAAACTCATCTCTTAAATACTTATACTGTTTTATAGAATTGATTTTACTGTTAAATGCAAATGATGTTTTGTTTATAGAAGAAAGGTATGTATTTAAATTGTCCGTTTGCTGTCCCATTAGGGCAATTAATGGTGAAAACACAATTGCCATTTTACCCTTAGCTACAGCAGTAAATTGATAAATAAGCGATTTACCTATACCTGTTGGCATTAAACACAAAGTGTTTTTACCATCCAATAGACTATCAATAGCTTCTTCTTGCTTATCTCTAAAAGAGGGTATTCCAAATACTTTCTGTAAAGTCTTATGTTTATTCATATTAATGTTAATATTAGTATTCTTGGTCTCCACCCATCATTGATTTTACTGCTTCCGAGTTTATTTTTATTATTTCTTGCATAAATAAATTTACATATACGTACCTATATTTAGAATCTGTATAGACTCCTATTTCATTTAATAAATTCTTTATATTGTCATATACAAATTTGGAGTAAAACATAAACAGTTTATAAGGATACCAATAATTGTGCTCCATTGAAAAATTTGAATTTGCTCCTCTACATGATTTAAACGGATTTGTATCATCAATCATTATAAATTCGCTTGTTCTAGATGGTGTTATTTTATGTGTGTTTTTGGTTAGAAAATATAATCCATATAATGTTCTTCTTACACATCTATTAAAATATTGAGAATTCATATGATATGCAACAGTTGTCATTATACCTGTACCTAGTACATTAGATAAAAAATATGCTTTGTCATCAGTTAATTTAGCCACATCCTCAAAATCTTCAAACTTATAAAAACTCTCGTATTCTGTTTCAGGATGAAGGCTTGGATATTCTGAAACAAATTCCAAAAAATTGGCTAGAGTATCGAAAACCTCTTGTGGCTTTGAATAAGTAAAATCTTCTTTCCATTTCTGCAACTCTTCCATTCTAGACATCATCGTCCTTCTAATTATTGGACACTGATTCCGCAGTGCACTTTTAAAGGTCTTAGCATCATCCACTTCTTCATATTCATCCATATTATCCTCAGCAAAAAAACTTCTATATGAAGATGCCTCTTTATCATACTCTTCAATCTTGCTGTTAATCATAATATTCCAGATGATACTGTCTGACATATCAAGCGAATCAGAACTATCCTTATTCTCATTAGTTATCTGTTTAAAGTATTTTGGAATCTTGATGTTTAAATCATCAATGATCTTATTGATATGATCTATTTCCCTTATTCTTTCGAAATCTTTTACTGTGTTTGATAGTAGCATGATTTTATGATTTTAAATTTAATAATTTTAAAAACTTTCTAGTACCAACCCTCTTGCTTTCTTCACCAAGAATGCTTCTTAATACTAATTCTGTATCTATATCCTCTATGTTTGGCGACACAATATATAGCTGATGCTTTGCCCTTGAACATGTTGTATATAATAATCTTTTGTAAACATCGCTTTGCATACTGTTCCAATCTAAATCAGTTATAATTAATAGATCAGCCTCTAGTCCTTTATATTTTCTTGCTGTATTAAAATGGACCATATTTTCTTCTAAACTATCGCCCCATTTAATCTTCATTTCATTCGACATTTTTTTTAGAATACTATCATTCCATGTATTCATTGTAATAACAGCAACATTATGAAGAGGAACTGAGGTTTTAATGCAAAAATCATTGATTACTAAATTTATTTGTTTTGCAAGGTCTTTAATAGAAAGCTCAGGTAATAATGTAGGTTGAATACCCTTTACACCCGATAAAGTATGTATTGATTTTTTCTGTAAGTTTATAGCTCCATATGCGGTCTTTGCAATTGCTTCTGTATTTCTACAATTGATAGATAAAGTTAGTTTTGTAGGTGCATTTGATATGAGAGAAGGTAGTTCTTTATTATACAAACTTTGATTTTCATCGTAAAATACATAGAAACAATCCGTAGCTCTATATTCTAGATATTCTAACCAATCGTTCTCAAAGTCTTGTCCTTCATCTATAACGATATTAGTATAAAAGAAATCTGAATTATCATCTAATAATAACTCTAAGAAGAAAGTTCTTGTTTTTTCATACGTTGGTTGTGTTACACCAAAACTAGAGGCAAGACTGTCAAATGTAGATATTTTAAAGCCGTAATGAGAATACTGTTTATTTAGATATGTAGCAAGGAGATTATTAAAGCACAAAAAGAGAGTTTTCTTTCCTTCATTATGTAATTGTCTTGCTTTTTCAATGGCAATTAATGTTTTTCCTGTACCTGCAGCACCTGCTATGACTGCCTTTTTTTGAAATTTCAAAAAGTCTAATATTATAGCCTGTTCTCTTGTTAATTGTATAAAGTGTTTTTCTGCATTGTCATAATCTATTTTCATAGAAGGTATTAATCTCAAGTTAGGAGCAAGTGTATTAATAATATTTTCAGTCTCAATGTTATCTAAATTTGTACTAATGCCTATTTTTTCACCCCAATATGAAAATGCTCTATCAATATCTTTTTGAGGTTGTAATAATGACATTTGATCAAAAAGCATAGCTTCATCATAATTCATTGGTAGTGTCGCTTTGTCAAAACAAACTGATGGAAACCAAACAGCATGACAAACTAGACATTTGCGAGAATTGAGTGTTTTAATTAATTCAAACTTTGAGTTTGAAGCCTGCTCCTCAGGATCTCTTATTTGTTTGGCTATTCCAGTATTTCTATTTGTTTGGTACCATTCACGGTTTTTATATTCCAATATGCCAGCCTTAACCTCAATTACCATTACTCCTTTTTGTGGATGGAAAATAATAAAATCTGCTTCACCTTGTGACTGCGTTGTACCACCAATCCATCTTACAGAATGCATTACAATATATGTGTTTGGAAGTTGGTTGCGTAAAGATTCAAATACTCTTACTTCACCTTCACTTCCAGTATCAAACATAATATTTGGTATCATTCGTGCCATATAAATTTCTTGTTTTTTCTAGCGAAACGTTATAAAAATAATATTACTCCCCCTCAAAAAAATCATTATCCAACTCCTTTATCTCATACACACTCT
>CAYLXY010000170.1:0-4708 GCA_964387405.1 uncultured Clostridiaceae bacterium | reverse complement strand
ACAACAAAGTAATAGGTATATTAGGTATATTTTTGTTTACATATTTAATATATTATAATTTAAAGGTCAGTAATAAAAAAAAGGAAGAGTGGACTCGCTATATTGAAGACTTATCTTCTGATATAGACTCCGCTACAAAATATGCCATTTTAAATCTTCCTGTTCCATTAACAATAGTGGAGTTTGGTGGTACTATTACTTGGTATAATCCTAAATTTCTAGAAATAATAAATCGTAACGATTTACTGGAAAAGGATATTCAGGATATTATTCCTAATTTTAATTTAAGGGATATATTACAAAGTGAGAAAGAATCATCTAAGATAATTGAAATTGACAACAAGTATTTTAAGCTAGCATATAATATTATAAAATTATCAGGAGACCACACTTCTAATTATATTATTATGATTTATTGGATAGAAGTTACAAAGTATGAGAAATTAAATAAAAAGTATGAGGATGAACAGATAGTTACAGGTGTTATTCAAGTGGATAACTATGATGATGTTATGCAAAGCACAGAAGAAGCAAAACGGCCATTATTAGCAGCAGAAATAGAGCACAAAATAAAGCTATGGTCTGGTCAAATAAATGGTTTTACACAAAAATATGCTAAAGATAAATTTATAATTGTTTTCAATCATGAACATTTAGAAAAATTGGAAAATAAAAAATTTGATATATTAGATGATATTAGAGAAATAAACCAAGGTAATAATATGCCTGTTACATTAAGCATGGGTATAGGAGTTTATGGAGAAG
This sequence comes from uncultured Clostridiaceae bacterium, assembly GCA_964387405.1. Classification (GTDB taxonomy): domain Bacteria; phylum Bacillota; class Clostridia; order Peptostreptococcales; family Natronincolaceae; genus JAAZJW01. The sequence continues at coordinate 3,943 of CAYLXY010000170.1, read as the reverse complement.
CCCCTATAGATACTTGGAATTTTGCACATGGAGCTAAAGATTTGGCATTAGGTAGAGGTGGAGATCAAGTAGTTTTAAAGAAAAACGATAAAATTAGTTTTTATGGTGGAAAAGCAAAAGCGGTGGAAAAAAGAACTAAAGTAAAAGCAAGGGTAATTTCTCATGCTTTACTTCAATTAATAGATGGAGCTACTAATGTTATGGTTATGGGACATAAAATGGCAGATTTAGATGCTCTAGGAGCAGCCCTAGGTATTTATCGTGCAGCTAAAAACAGGGATAAAGAAGCATATATAGTGTTGAATGAAAGTAATCCTACAATTGAAACATTACTGGATCGTATATATGAAATAGAAGAATATAAAACTGCAATAATACATTGTAATGAAGCAAAGTTAAAAATAAATAGAAAATCTTTGCTAGTAGTAGTAGATACTCATAGGCCAAATTTTACTGAGTGTCCAGAACTATTAGATTTAACAGATAAAATAGTAGTTATAGATCATCATAGAAAAGGAACTGAGTCTATTGAAAATACAGTTTTATCTTATCATGAAGCATATGCTTCATCTACTTGTGAATTAGTAACAGAAATATTAAGTTATATGGATGAAAAGATAAATATACTTCAAATAGAGGCTGAAGCTTTATTGGCAGGGATTTCTATAGACACTAAGAATTTCACCTTTAAAACAGGTGTAAGGACCTTTGAGGCAGCATCTTTACTTAGAAGGGCAGGAGCAGATACTACATCAGTAAAACAATTATTTGAGGATGATTTTGAAACTATTATTGCTAGGGCAGAAGCTGTTAAAAATGCAGAAATAATTTATGAGACCATAGCAATTTCTATACTAGAAGACACCTCTAATTCTTCTCAACTTATTGCAGCTCAGGCTGCTGATGAGCTTTTAAATGCTAAAGGAATTATAGCTTCCTTTGTTTTAGGAGTAAAAAATGATACAATGGTCTTTATAAGTGGACGTTCTATGGGGGATATAAATGTTCAAGTTATTTTAGAGAAACTTGGAGGCGGAGGTCATATGACCCTTGCAGGGGCACAAATAGAAGATACTTCAATAGAGGAAGTTAGAGAAAAACTGGAAAATGCAATCGAGGAATATTTTGAGGAAGGTGAAGAGGAATGAAGATAATTTTATTAGAAGATGTAAAGGGATTAGGAAAAAAGGGTGAAGTAGTAAATGCTAGCGATGGCTATGCAAGAAACTTTTTATTTCCTAAGAAATTGGCAGAAGAAGCAACAAAAGGTAATTTAAAAACTTTGAAAGAGCAAAAAACATCAAAGAAAATGAAAAAACAAGAAGAACTAGCAGAAGCTAAAGATCTTTCAGCTCAATTAGAAAAATCTGTTATTGAACTTACAGCTAAAGCTGGTGAAAATGGAAAATTATTTGGATCTGTAACATCTAAAGATCTAGGGGAAGCATTAGAAGAACAACACAAAATAAAAATAGATAGAAGAAAAATAGTTTTACCAGACCCAATCAGAGAGCTAGGTACAATAGATGTAGAAGTTAAGCTTTATCCAGGTGTTGTAGGAAAGTTAAAGGTAAACATAAAAGAAGCATAGCTGTGGTATGCTATAGATAATTAATAAAGGGTTGGTGGTGACACCAGCCCTTTATTATATTATAATTAAAGAGGTATATAAAATTAGTAAACAAATATGTGTATTAGTGCAGAATGGGTGAGTTATATAGTGGAGGATTTAAATTTGATCAATAGAGTGCCCCCTAATAGTACAGAAGCAGAACAATCCGTACTAGGTTCTATGCTATTAGATAGAGAAGCTATAATAGTTGTTTTAGAATTTTTAGAAGGTGCAGATTTTTATAAAGAAGCACATAAGGAAATATTTGAAGCTATGTATGACTTATTTAATAGAAATGAACCTGTAGACTTAGTTACTTTGACAGAGGAACTTAAAAAGAGAGGAATTTTAGATGCTCTAGGTGGAATACCTTATTTAACAAGTTTGGCTTCAGGGGTACCTATTACTTCTAATGTACGATATTATGCAGAAATAGTAGAGAGAAAATCACTTTTACGAAAACTAATAAAGGCTTCACAAGAAATTGTTCAATTAGGATATAGTAGTGATGTAGAAGTAGCTGAAGTAATTGAACAGGCACAAAAAAATATATATGATATTTCACAGGATAGATCCAGTGAAGGTTTTATTCCTATAAAAGATGTTTTATCGGATACATTTGATAGAATCGAGCAACTATATGAAAACAAAACAAATATTACAGGCCTGACTACTGGCTTTATGGATTTAGATAAAAAACTAAGTGGATTTCATAAAACAGATTTAATATTAGTAGCAGCTAGACCTGCAATGGGAAAGTCTGCATTTGCCTTGAACTTAGCACAAAATGCAGCTATTAAAGCAGGAGCATCTGTGGCAGTTTTTAGTTTAGAGATGTCGAAAGAGCAGTTAATGCTTAGGATGGTGGCATCAGAATCAATGGTTGATTTAGGAAAAATACAAATTGGAAATTTAAATGAAGAAGAATGGACAAAAATTGCCAGCGCTATGGCTCCTCTTTCTCAAGCAAAAATATACTTTGATGATACTCCTGGTATTTCAGTAACTGAAATGAGATCTAAATGCAGACGTTTAAAGATGGAAAAAGGATTAGATCTTGTTCTAATTGACTACCTACAATTAATGGAAGGCGAAAGAAAGAGTGAAAATAGGCAACAGGAAATTGCATCTATTTCGAGAAATTTAAAAATAATGGCAAAAGAGCTAGATTGCCCTGTAATTGCTTTATCTCAACTCTCTCGTGCACCTGAGCTTAGAGCTGACCATAGACCTATTTTATCAGACCTTAGGGAATCTGGAGCTATAGAGCAGGATGCAGACCTTGTTATGTTTCTATATCGTGATGAATATTATCATCCGGATAGTGATAAAAAAAATATAGCTGAAGTTATTATTTCTAAGCATCGTAATGGAGAAACAGGTACTGTTGATTTAATTTGGTTAGGTCAATTTCAAAAGTTTTTAGATTATGAAAAATATAGAGATGCTTAGGTAGAATATTAAATTGTAGGCAGGGGATAATATGCAATTAGTAAGGGGAAATAAAACCTGTATAAAAAAATTAAAAAGACAAGATGTAGATCTAATGCAACAATGGGGTAGACATAGAGATCCATTATTCCATTGTTATAACTTCCCATACATGAGTAAAAGTCAAAAAGATTATTGGTATAGGCAAAAGAGACTATGGTTTTCTAAAAGATGTTTTGGGGTTTTTAATAATTATGATCAATTGGTAGGATATATTTCATTGAGGAATATTAAAATTTTCAAAAGAACTAGTGAATTGGGTATAGTATTCGATCCAAACAAAGTAGACCAAGGATATGGAACCGATGGATTAAAAGCTTTTTTAAAATATTATTTTGAAGTATTAAAAATGAAAGCTCTTTATTTAAAAGTTTCATTTTTTAATAAAAGAGCTCAAAGATGTTATGATAAAGTTGGTTTTAAAGTTATAGATATTGTAATGGACGAATTTGAAGACCAGAACATGCCTATTTTTCAAGATAATTATTTTATTCCTTATAGACATTATTTTAAATTGGAAAATGCAAAAATAAAATGTCAATTTATTCAAATGATTATTACCAAAGATATGTATTATAAAGGCTTATGATTATAAATAAAGATTAAATAAATGAGCATTAATAAATCTCATCTGTAGATAAGTAAGTGAAATTAACAAAAATCCTAGATAAATTACAGCTTTATCCACATCATCCACGGGAAAATGTGGATAAAGTCTGAATATTGTGTATAATAAAAAAATAATCTTCAATAAATGTGTATAATATTAATGTATAAACTTTCAAACATTAAGTATATTAACGAATATAAATAAATTATTTATAAAGTTAAAAAGATGTG
>CAYLXY010000169.1:0-4722 GCA_964387405.1 uncultured Clostridiaceae bacterium | reverse complement strand
GTTTTGTGAGTAATGTTAGAAATCTAAAAACCAAAAAATCAAAAAAAAGAAAAAGATATAGGATTAAGGGGCTTTATTTAGTTATTTTAATAATAGGACTGTACTTTACATCACGAATGTTACCTTTATTAAGTGCATCAGCCCAAAGTACTTATGCAGTGGAATATGGTAAAATTGAAAAGTCTATAGAATCTGTAGCTTATGTTGCAAGGGAAGAAAAAGTTTTTAAGATTGTAGGCAGTGAGGATATAAAATACTTTGTTTCTGAAGGAGATAAGATTGGAAAAGGTGAAAAATTAGCTGAGGTGTATTTAGAGCAGTTAGATGATAGAGCAAGAAAGGATCTTGAATCAATTAACTTAAGATTAGAAAATATTAAAGAAAAAGAAAATGGACAGGGTTTTTTAAAGGGAGATATTGAAAAAATAGAAGAGCAAATATCAAATTTAATAGAATCTATACAAGAAGATTTAAGAGAGGAAAGATATGATAGAATAATTAACTTTAAGAAAGAGTTAGAGACTTTATTAGATAAAAAAAGTATTATTGCTGGAGAAAAGAGTTTTTCAGGTAAAAACACTACTCAATTAGAAGAGCAAAAAAGTCAACTAGAGAGTAAGGTTAACTCATCAGTTAAAACTATTTATAGTGATTCTCCTGGTTTTGTAGCTATGGGTAGCGATGGATTTGAGGGGTTATTAAATCATAAATCATTAGACGAAATTACTGCTAAAGAGCTAAAATTATTAAAAGATAGTGATTTGAATTCATCTTTGCAAGATGTTAAAGAAGGACAGTCTATTATAAGAATTATAGAAAGTTATAAATGGAGTATTATTGTAGAAATAGATTCTGATCAAGGAAAAGAAATAGAAAAAGGTAAAAGTGTTAAAATTAGAACTACAGATAATGATAAAGAATTGAAAGCTATTGTTGGCAATGTTATAGAAGATGGAGATAAAAAAATAGTTATATTTAATTTAGATGAATATATAGCTGATTTCTATAATACACGCGTAACAACAGTTGAAATCATTTTAAATCAATATGAAGGTGCTATAATCTCGAATTCTTCTATAGTAGAAAGAAATGGTATAACAGGAATATATACTGTAGATCTTAATGGCAAATCTAATTTCAAACCAATAAAAGTCCAAGCTACAAACAAAGAATATTCTATAATTGATAATGGTCATTTTAAAGAAAAGTCAAAAGATGATCCTAATAAAGAAGAAACAATAAAAACAATTAATTTATATGATGAAGTAGTAATGAATGCTAATAAGATTAAAGAAGGTAAGAGAATAAAATAAATAGGAGTGGTTGTATTGACATTAAAAAGAAATATTGAGCATGTATTAACTAGGGTAAAAGATGCGACAAGTACTTCTAATCAAGAGTTAAATGATATTCAACTTATAGCTGTTACTAAAACTATTGATGTAAATGTGATAAAAGAGGCTATAAATCTAGGTGTTTTACATATAGGTGAAAATAAAGTACAAGAGCTAACAAGGAAGTATGAAGAAATAGGAGATATTGTTAAATGGCATTTAATTGGACATCTTCAAAGAAATAAGGTTAAGTATATTATTGATAAAGTTGATCTTATTCATTCCCTTGATTCTCTTAGATTAGCAAAGGAAATTAATAAAAGAGCAAAAAACATAGATCGTATAATGGAATGTTTGTTGCAAGTTAATGTTTCGGGAGAGACGACTAAACATGGCGTAGATCCTAAAGATGTGAAAAATTTTTTAAAAGAAATTGCACCTTTGGACAATATAAAAATTGTTGGATTAATGACTATGGCTCCCCATGTGGAAAACAAAGAAGAATCTAGACAATATTTTAAAAAGCTTAAAGAAATGTATGAAGAAATAAGTGACATGAACTTACAAAACATTGAAATGAAGTACTTATCTATGGGGATGTCTAATGACTATGAAATAGCTGTAGAAGAAGGCGCTAATATTATACGTGTTGGTAGATCTATATTTGGAGAAAGAGATTATTCAAAATAAACAGAGGAAAATTAATTGAAGGAGGTAATTAGTAATGCCATCAAAGATAATTGATAAAGTAAAGGTATTTATGGGATTCGATGCATTTGAAGATGAATATATTGAAGAAGAGTTACTAGAAGAAGAGGATGAAATGATTCCTGTTGTAAGTGGTAATAGCAGTAGAAAAAACAAGATTGTGAATATACATACTACTACACAAATGAAAGTTGTGCTTTATGAACCCAATGATTTTGAAGAAGCGCCAAGTATTGTTGAGGATTTAAAAAATAGAAAACCAGTAATTATTAACTTAGAAAATATAGATGTAGAGTTGGCTAAAAAGTTTTTTGATTTTTTAAATGGAGCTATATATGCATTAGATGGAAGTATTCAGAAAGTTTCTTCAGGAATATTTATTTTAGCACCAAATAACGTGGATATTTCTGGCAATATAAAAGAAGAGTTAAAAAACAAAGGTGTATTTCCTTGGCAAAAATAAATAGTAAGTATACTTACTATTTATAATTGAAGAGTACTAACTGCTAAAATACAAGTGCTAAAATAAAAGGAGATGGTGAAATTTGTTTACTACACAGATTGTAGCAAGTGCTTTATGGTATTTAGGAAGATTTATTAACATATTAATTTTAGTTAGAATTGCTTTGCAATTTTTCAATATTAGCCCATTGAATCCTTTTATACAATTTATATATGGTGTAACCGAACCTATTTTAGCACCAATACGAAATATTATTTATAATGTCTTTGGTTATTCTGGTTTTTTAGATTTTTCTCCTCTTATAGCAATCATCTTATTACAAGGAATATATAATATTATTGTGGGAATATTATAGGGAAAAATTAGCAATAATTATCTAGGATAAAGTATAATGATAGTTATAATATAATCTAAAAACAAAGACAAGAAAAAATTTACTTAAATAGATAATGGGGGGGTAGCAATAATATGATAACACCTTTAGAAATACAAAATAAAGAATTTAAAAAGGGAATCAGAGGTTATAAAGAAGATGAGGTAGATGAATTCTTAGATCAAGTAATAGTTGATTATGAAAAACTCTATAAGGAAAATATAGAGTTAAAGGATAAATTAGAAGTATCACATCATCAGCTAGACAAGTATAAAGGAATAGAGGAAACATTAAAAAAGACTTTAGTAGTAGCCCAAAATGCAGCAGAAGATGTAAGAACTAACGCACATAAAGAATCAGAACTTATTACAAAAGAAGCTGATGCAAAGGCTAAGGAAATTATACTTAAGGCAAATAACGAGGTAGAAGATATTAGGAAAGAATATGAAGGCATAAAAAATCAAATGCAAACTTTTAAAACAAGGTTTAAAGCATTATTACAATCACAATTAGATTCAGTTACTGAGACATTTAATGACTTAGAAATAAAAGATTAAAAGAATTAGGTTATAAAAGTTGATCTTTCTGTGACTTTTATAACCTAATTTAGATAAATCAGCCTGTTGCATTAGTTAATTTTTTATTGAAAAAAACTACTATAAAAATAAGTTGAATTATAATTAAGGAGGCTTTTTGTGAGTAGAATAGGAATAATAGGTGCTATGGACGAAGAAGTAGATATTTTAAAAAATGAAATGAAAATTCAAGAAATTAAAAAAATAGCTACTATGGACTTTTATATAGGAAGTATAGGTAACAAGGAAGTAGTTTTAGTTAAGTGTGGTATAGGAAAAGTAAATGCTAGTATATGTACTCAAATTTTAATAAGTGTGTTTAATGTTGAAATGATTATAAATACTGGAGTAGCTGGTGCTGTAAAAGATAATTTAGACATACTCGATATAGTTATTTCTAAAGATGTGCAGCAACATGATTTTGATGTAAGAGGATTTGGTTATAAAATAGGTGAAATTCCCAGAATGGATAAATCTATTTTTCCAGCAGATAAGAACTTAATCAAAAAAGCTTTAGGTGCATCTAAAAAAGTGTTGCTTAATAACAAGGCAGTTGAAGGAAGAATTGTTTCTGGAGATGTTTTTGTTAGTGATGCTAAATTAAAAGAAAATTTATTAAAAAACTTTGATGCTTCTTGTACAGAGATGGAAGGTGCAGCCATAGGTCATACCTCTTATGTTAACAATATACCTTTTGTTATTATTAGGGCTATGTCAGATAAAGCAGATGGATCAGCCCATAATAATTTTAATGAGTTCGTTCAGAAGGCAGCAAATTATTCTAAGGATATTGTAAAGATAATGTTAAGTAAAATATAAAATAGAAAATAAATAAAAAAACCCCTATCTATATGGAGGATAATAATTAGCTGGAGGGATAAAATAATATTGGGGTGGTAACTATGTCAAAAGATAAATATGATCTACATGATAGTGAAATAGCTAAAGAAATAGCTAGTATAGAGCAAGTAGAAAAGCTATCTAAAAAGATGGATAATATGAGAGTAGCAGAGTATGTTGAAATGATATCTAATCCTAAAAAAGTTATTTTTATGAATTTTGTTGCAGGTTTAACTAGGGGATTAGGAATGGGTATCGGATTCACTGTTTTAGCTGGAATATTATTATACTTAATGCGAAGTTGGGTCGACTTACCCTTTGTTGGTAAACTTATCGCTGAATTACTTGATATTATTGAAGCCTATAGATAAAAAATTGCTAGTTAAAAGATACAATTTGTATCTTTTTTATTTTATAAATGATATAATA
>CAYLXY010000168.1:0-4747 GCA_964387405.1 uncultured Clostridiaceae bacterium | reverse complement strand
TTTCCGACGGCAGCCTGATGCTCAACATGCGGGACAACCGCAACCGCAACAACAACCAAATACTTCTGCCATAATAAGTGCTAATATACCTGTAATAACTATGGTGTCTACTCCACCAGCTCCACCAAAATGTGTTGGAACAGGTAAGTTATTAATATTATTTAAAATTAGTTGAATTAAATCACTAATCACAACACCAACTACTCCTGCAATAAATGCACCTCTTCTTGAACGTCCTAATGCATAGGCTATTATGGCACCTATAACAGGATAAACATAATTAGGATCTATAGGAAGATTTTCTGGTTCTGCTGGAAGTACATATCTTTGTACTAAATAAATTGCTATACCTGCTACTATTGCTCCAATAATAGATCTAGCTTTTTCTTTCCTTGTGTCGGCTTTAATAAATAAGTAAATGGCTAATCCCACAGGTATTATAAATCCACCTATATTAAAGGATACATTTTTACTTATTTTTATATTAGGAATAAAAATTGTTGATAAAACTATTGCAATAAGTATTGCAAGGGCTGCCTTATCATTAAGTCTTAATTTATCAAGAACTCTATGTCCTAAACCCATTAAGATTAGTATTGTTACAACTACTAATAAAATCATTCCGATTGACATTTTAATTCCTCCTTAATAAAGATTTTGTATTAACTTTAGTTTCCCCTTGCAATAATTAAACTATACTAAAATTTCTTTAAAAATCTTGAGTGTCTAAAATTGTTATATTATTATGTTTTTGCAAAATAAAAAAGATGTTAGTATTAACTACATCTTTTTATTTTACATATAAAGTTTTATAAGGGAATTATTACTTTAAATTCTGTCCATTCACCATATTTACTATCCACTTCTATTTTACCATTGAATGATAATACTATATGTTTTACTATAGCTAATCCTAAACCTCTTCCTCCTATTTTTCTAGTTCTGGCTTTATCTACTCTGTAGAATCTTTCGAAAATTCTACTAATATCTTCTTTAGATATTCCCATGCCTGTGTCTTTTACTAAAATTATGAGATTGTTTTCTTTCTTATAAGCTAATAATTCAACTTTACCACCTGGTGGTGTATATTTTATAGCATTATCTATTAAATTTATTATTAACTGTTTAAACCAATCACTGTTTCCATATATACTTGGTAGTTCAGTATCTATTTCAGTAATAAATTCCACGTCTTTAGAGTCAGCAATTGGTATTATAATATCTATAATTTCTTTTAATATTAATTCTGGATAAAATTCTTCACTAGTTAAATCATCTTCCATATTTTCTATTTCGGATAATGTTAAAATGTCATTTATTAAACGTTTTAACCTATCTGTTTCTATGTCTATTATGTCTAAAAACCGCATTGCTATTTTTTCATCTGCTATTGCACCTGATTTTAAGGTTTCAATAAATCCAATGATTGATGTAAGCGGAGTTTTTAATTCATGGGAAACATTAGTAACAAAGTTAGAACGCATATTTTCCAATCTTCTTATTTCTGTAATATCTTCGATAATCGCCACTTTTCCTATGATTTTTCCAGGGTTGTGTTCTAATTGTATAGGATTAATATGTATTTTTAATATTTTTTTATTAGGATGATTTATGGTGATTTCAGTATGGTTTTTATGGTTATTATTAAATATCTCTATTAATTGTTCATCTAATGAGTTTTTGTGTATAAGATCTAGTATATGATTACCTATTGCATCTTTGGTTTTTACATTAAAAAGAGCTTCTGCTGCCTGATTAAATAATATTATATGTTGATGATTATCTATTGCTATAATCGGATTCATTAATCCGGTTAGTAATGCTTTAAACTTTGTGTTTCTATCGTACAATTGGACTATGGTACTTTCTAAATGATCTGCCATATGGTTGAAATTACTTGCTAATTCTCCAATTTCATCATCTGATTCTACTTTGACCCTTCTATTAAATTCACCGCTGGCGATCTCTTTAGTTGCCTGAATTATTTCCTTTACTGGGTCCATTAACCTTCCTATAAATCTATAACCTATTATTAATGCAGCTACTAGGCTAAGTAAAACTGATATTTCTGTATAATAAAAAAGTTGTTTATTAATTTTGTTTTTTTCAGAAAGATCCATAGATAATCTTATTATTCCTATATTTTGATCTTCTATATCTACAGGAAGAGCTACATATAACATATTCTCTTTCAAGGTCTGGCTGTATCGTGTAATTCCAGTGATTTCACCATTTAAAGCTTTTTTTATTTCTTCTTTATTACTATAGTTTTCAGATAATATAACATTTTGGAAAGTATCTGCTAATACATATCCTTCTTTATCTAATATTGTTATTCGTGCATGAATTTTACTTCCTAAATCCCTTGCTAATCTTTGTAGTTCATCGCTATTTGATAATTCTTTACTTTCATTAATTACGCCTTCTATTAATCGCCCATTTGAAATAAGTCTTTTTTCTAGTTCATTAGTATAATTGTTTGTTACAAGACTTAAAGAAATAAGACCTGTTAATAATGTACTAATAATCAAAGTTAATGTGAAAACAGTAAATATTTTTCTTTGCATAATATCACCCTATTTCAGCTTATATCCTACTCCTCTAATTGTTTCTATATACTTATTTAAATCATCATCTCCAATTTTTTTTCTTAAGTGCCTAATATGAACATCTACTGTTCTTGTCTCACCAAAATAGTCATATCCCCAAACCTCGTCTAATAGAAAGTTTCTGGTCAAAACTTTACCTCTGTTTTCTGCAAGTGTTTTTAAAAGTTCAAATTCTTTTAGTGTTAATCCTATAGGATTTCCATTCATTGTTACAACATGCTTATCTATGTCAATAATTAAATTGTCTACATGTATTATTTTTTCTAAAGTTTTTTGATTTCCATCGCTTCTTCTAAGAACTGCCTTTATTCTTGCTATAAGCTCTTTTACACTGAAAGGTTTGGTTATGTAATCATCTGCACCTAATTCTAGTCCTAAGATTCGATCCTCTTCCTTGCCCTTTGCGGTTAACATAATAATAGGTAGGTCTTTTAATCTGTCTACCTTTCTTATTCTTTTGCATACATCGATTCCATCTATTCCTGGTAGCATTAAGTCTAGCACTACTAAATCAATAGTATCTTCTTTTATAATTGTAATGCTTTCTTCCCCATTATCACATAGTACTACTTCATATCCTTCTTTTTCTAAATTAAACTGAATTAGTTCTAAAATATGTTCTTCATCATCTACTACTAATATCTTTTGTTTTTTTTCTTCACCCATTATGACACTCCTTATTATATTAATTGTATTATTGCACCCATTCTACCTGTATTGCCTTTTTCTTTTCTATAGGAATAGAATAAATCTAAATTACAACTGGTACATAGATTTGATATTGCAATATTTTGATTTACTAGACCTATTTCTTTTAATGCAATACGATTTGCTTCCCATAAATCTAATTGGTACTTATCTGCTTGATTTTTAAATATAAATGTGGATGTATCTAAAAAGTTTTTTTCAAATTCCTCTACAACAAGGTCATCCACTTGGTAACAGCACTTGCCAATAGATGGACCTATAATAGCTATTATTTCACTTGCTTTTGAATTATAGCTATCTATCATAGTTTCTACTGTTTTTTGCCCTATTTTTAATTTTGTTCCTTTCCATCCTGCATGACTTACTCCTATTACTTTGTTTTTCGGATCTACTAAATATATAGGTACACAGTCTGCAAATATAGTCATTAGTGGAATACCAGGTATATTAGTAACAAGGCCATCTATTCCACTAAAATCTCTTTCTTTAAAATAACCTTTTCCCTTATCCTCTATATTAATAACTTTTATAATATCTTTATGGACTTGGTCTGATATAACTAGTTGTTTATAATTTACACCTACTGCTAGAGCAAAGTTTTTAATATTTTCTTTTACTTTGTTTTTGTCATCACCTGTTTTTAAACCTAGGTTTAAAGACTTGTAGTTACCTTTACTAGTTCCACCAACCCTAGTACTAAATCCATGTTTAATAAAAGGTATTTCTTTTAGTCTTTTAAAAACTAAAAATTGAACTTCATTTTTATTTATAACTCTATACTCTACACTCACTATTTTGGCCTCCATATTAATAATTAGCTCTAATAAATAAAGTTACAATTCTTATATGTTTATTTTTCACCTAAAATTTTTTTAACCTCTTCCATAAAGGTATTTATATCTTTAAATTCCCTGTAAACAGATGCAAATCTTACATAGGCAATTTCATCAAGCTCTTTAATTTTATCTATTACTAAGTTTCCTATAAGTTCGGTTGATATCTCTCGTTCCATCATATTATACAATTGTTTTTCTATTCCATCTACTAATTTTTCAATTTCTTGTATAGATACTGGTCGTTTTTCGCAGGATCTTATTACTCCCTTTAATATTTTATTTCTATTATAAGGTTCCCGATTACCATTTTTCTTCACTATTATTAGTGGAATTTTATCTATATTTTCATAAGTGGTAAATCTTTTGCTACATTCTATACACTCTCGTCGTCTTCTTATTGCCTGTCCTTCATCAGTGGGTCTTGAATCTACTACTTTAGACTCATAATGTGAACAAAATGGACATTTCACTCTAAATTCCCCTTTCTAACTATACTACTTATACTATCTATAGTATAATATAGTAATTTTTAGATGTCTAGGTAGATTTAGTAAGTCCTATGTAATATGCTTCACATTTAATCTACCTATTTTT
>CAYLXY010000167.1:0-4757 GCA_964387405.1 uncultured Clostridiaceae bacterium | reverse complement strand
GATTTACTATATAAAGTAGTGATATAATTATATCACTACTTTATATAGTAAATCTTATTATTTTTTTCTAAAATCACTTTTTCTTCTACATTCATCAAGTTCATTAATTGCTTCTACTAATTTAATTTGATTAGCAAATAACTTATTTTGTAAATCATTAATTAAGTCTTGTGCTTTTTCTAAATTCTGATCTTTTTCTAAGAGTTTTTCTTTTAACAATATTTCTTGATCACTATCTTCTTGATTAGCTTGGATTTCTTCTATTTTTTCCTGTAAATTAGAATATTCCTGGTCTTTTTCCTTCAACTGATTATTAAGGGTTTCTATATGACTTTCTAATTCTTTAATTTCTTCTTTTGGTTGTTCTAAGTGTTTTTCTATTTCTTCATAAGAACTTTTTGTTTTTAAATATTGATCTGCAATATTAATAGAAGTTAATACAGCAATCATTGAAGTACTAAGAGTTTTATTAGATTTAGCTACAGCTTCCATCTTATCATCTACAAAACTACCTACTTTTAGTAAATGTTCTTTAGGCTCAGCACCAACTATAGGATATTCTTGTCCATTTATTTTTATCAAAACCTTGTTTTTTTCCTTCATTATTTAACCAGCTCCTTTTTAAAAGAAGTCTCTATTAGTCTGTCTATTATATCTTTTCTTTATATATTTTGAATATCCTTCTACAAATATAAACTTTCATATAATTATCTAATCTCTTAGCTTTCCACCAAGTTTTTCACTTATTTTACTTAAAATACTCTCATGGACCAAACTTACTTCTTTGTCTGTTAAAGTTCTTTCTTTATTTCTATAAGTAATAGTATAGGCTACGCTTTTAAGCCCTTCTTGGATTTGATCTCCTTGGTAAACATCAAATAGTTTAAAACTTTCTAATATATCCTGACCTTTAGCCTTAATAATATCTTCGATTTCCTTTACTAATACTGTGTCCTTTACTACAATAGCAAAGTCTCTACTTATAGATGGATACTTGGGTAATGGTTCATATGATCTTTCTATTTGTGTAAGTTCTATTAAAATACTAAAATCCAACTCTCCACAATAACATTTTTGATTTAAATCATAGTTTTCTATTACTTTTGGATGCAATTCTCCGATAGTTCCCAAGACATGATCGCCTACAATAATATTAGCACATCTGCCTGGGTGATAAGAAGTATGATTTTTTTCTACTACAAATTTATAATCTTTAATTCCTAAGTTATCTAATAAGCTTTCTATAACACCTTTTAAAGTAAAGAAATCTTCTTTTCCATACATGGCCATCACTAAGTTAGGAATTTCAAATGGTAACTCTCCTTCTAATCCCAATCTTGGAATAAAAACTTGTCCAATTTCGAAGGCTCTAAATTCATTAATTTTTCTATTTGTATTTCTAGATGCAACTTCTAATATATTTGGAAGTAAGCTAGTTCGCATAACGCTAGTTTCATCTCCAAGTGGGTTTATAAGTTTTACCATATTTCTTTTTATACTGTTCTCTCCAATATTAATCATATCAATAGTTTTTGGGCTAACAAAAGAATAGGTTAATGTTTCATTAAAACCCATTCCATTTAATAGGTCTTTTGCAATATCTTCTATAATTTGTTTGTCAGGCATTCCACCTACTGATATGCTGCCTTTAGCCATTGTAGAAGGTATTTTATCATATCCATGAATTCTACTTATTTCTTCAGCAAAATCTGCCTCTATTAGAAGATCCATTCTGTGAGTAGCTACTGTGACTTCAATAGTTTCTTTTAAATCTTCTGCTTCTAATTCTAGTTTCTTTAAAATATTAATCATTTCTTCATTACTTAAAGAAATTCCTATAATATCATTGATTTTTTTAGGTCTTATGCTTACTTTGTGGGACTTTCTTTGCTCAGGATAAACATCAACTGCACCTTTTAAAACTTCTCCAGCACCTAGTTCTACAATTAATTGACATGCTCTATCTGCAGCTATTCCAGCTATATTTGGATCAACACCTTTTTCATATCTCGATGAAGCTTCTGTCCTTAAGGACAAGTCTTTAGAAGTAAGTCTTGTAGTATTTGCATCAAAATTAGCAGATTCAATTAAAATTGTATCTGTATCTTCTCTTACTTCAGACTGTTCTCCACCCATAACTCCTGCAAGGGCAAGGGTTTTCTTTCCATCTGCAATTACTGTCATAGTTGGTTTTAATTTTCTTTCTCTACCATCTAAAGTTTTAAATAATTCATTTTCCTCAGCTTTTTTTACCACAATTTTATTTCCTTCTATATGATTCAAATCAAATGCATGTAATGGTTGGCCATATTCCAACATTACATAGTTTGTAATATCTACGATATTATTAATTGGACGCATTCCTGAATTAATTAATCTTTGTTGCATCCACTGAGGTGAAGGTTCTATTTTTATATTTTTAACAAGCCTAGCAACATATCTACTACAAGCCTCTATGTCTTCTATTTCTACAGAAATATGTTCCGAAGCTTTCTCCTTTATTTCCTCTAACTCAATTTTAGGATAATTTACTTTTTCATTTAATGTAGCTCCTACTTCCCTAGCCATTCCGATAAGACTTAAGCAATCAGGTCTATTTGAAGTAATCTCAAATTCAATAACTTCATCCTTTAGTTTAAGTACTTGTCTAATATCCTCTCCTAAAGTATAAGCCTTATCTAATATCCAAATACCATCTTTAATTCTTTCAGGTATAAGAGCCTTAGCTATGCCTAGCTCTTCAGCAGAACAAAGCATTCCTTCTGAAACTTCTCCCCTAAGCTTACCTTTTTTTATTTTTAATCCTCCAGGTAATTCAGATCCATGAACTGCTACAGGAACATAATCTCCTTCAGCAATATTATCTGCTCCGGTTACAATTTGAAGCTTTTTATCTCCTATATCAATCTTAGAAATAACTAACTTGTCTGCATTAGGATGCTTATCTATTTTTTCAATTTTTCCTACAAGAACATTTTTAATATCATCCCCTAATATATCTATTGATTCTACCATTGATCCAGACATTGTCATCTTATCTGCAAATTCATTAAGATCTATATTAATATTTACATAATCTTTAAGCCAATTCATTGATACATGCATAATCTAATTCCTCCTACTCTTTATTAAAACTGATTTATAAAGCGCATATCATTTTCAAATAGTAAACGAATATCATCAATTCCATATTTTTGCATAGTTAAACGATCTATTCCCATACCAAAGGCAAATCCACTATATATTTCAGGGTCTATACCCCCATTTTTAAGTACATTTGGATGAACCATACCTGCTCCTAATACTTCCATCCAGCCAGTTCCCTTACATACACCACAGCCCTTTCCTCCACATTTAAAGCATGTAACATCAACTTCTGCACTAGGTTCTGTAAATGGAAAGTGATGGGGTCTGAATTTTATTTGAGTCTCAGAACCAAAGAAATTTTTTGCAAATATTTCTAGTGTCCCTTTTAAATCTCCCATAGTAATGCCTTTATCTACTACAAGACCCTCTATTTGATGAAACATAGGAGAATGAGTAGCATCTGGTGTGTCATTTCTAAAACAACGCCCTAGAGAAACAATCCTAATCGGTGGTTGTGTTTTTTCCATAACTCTAACCTGTACTGGTGAGGTTTGTGTTCTCAATATCATGTTTTCGTTTATATAAAAAGTATCACTCATATCTCTAGATGGATGGTTTTTAGGTGCATTTAAAGCATCAAAATTATAATATACCGTTTCAACTTCTGGGCCTTCTGCAACTTTAAAACCCATACTCATGAATATATTTTTTAAATCATCCATAGCTTGTGTAAGTGGATGTCTTCGCCCTACTTTTATTTCTTTTCCAGGCATTGTAACATCTATTGTCTCAGATTGTAATTTCTTTTCCAATTCTTTGTTTTTTATAGTTTCTTTTGCTTTATCTAATTCCTTTTCAATGTTTTCCCTGATTGAATTAGCTATTTTACCTACTAAAGGACGTTCTTCTGCACTTAAAGAACCCATTCCTCTTAGTATTTTAGTTAACTCTCCTTTTTTACCTAAATAATGTATTCTTGCTTTTTCTAAAGTATCTGTAGAGTCAGACTCTCTAATTTCTAGTTTTGCTTTTTCTTCCAAAGCCTTTAATTTTAATTCCATAATAAATCTCCCTTCTAACTAATTTGTAAATATAAATAAAAAAAACCTCATCCCGGAAAGGGACGAAGCTTTAACTCCGTGGTACCACCCTAATAACTTAATTTAGTGCATAACAAATTACTTGATGATTATAACGGTATCAACCGACAAAACCTACAATCTTAATTTAATATTATGACTTCAGCTTTATAACTCCAGAGGGAACTTCATCCATACTTGTTTTAAGGTAATTTCAGCCTTTGTTACCTTTTCTCTTTTAAAACAGTTTATAGTTTACTTTTCTCTATCAATGTTTTTATTTATTTAAATTGTTTATCAATTATCAATTGATAAGTTTTTATACAGAATATAGGCTATAACGGAACCTGTCAACTCAAATAGTTTCCAGAATACATCGGGAGTTTTCATTGTTCCACTCTCCTTCCTTTAAGCCATTATATAAATATATTATAACATAGCTTAAAGGTTGAAACAAGATAGTTTATGCAAATAATTATAATTTTTGCAATATTCAGTTTTATTTTAAATGTTTTTCTTCAACAGCCTTATATATTAAAATACCAGCAGCTATACCAGCATTTAAAGATTCTATCTTCCCTAAAATGGGTA
>CAYLXY010000166.1:0-4849 GCA_964387405.1 uncultured Clostridiaceae bacterium | reverse complement strand
TCATAAGGCTATTTTTGAGTAAGTATTGGTAAAAGGTATATAATATGGGTTTTATTTTTCCTTTTTATTACATCCAGTATTTTTAATACAAATTTTTTAGATATTCGTAAGTAAATTAAGTATGAAATTCCGTAATTAAATATATTACAATAAATATGTTATAATAAGTATTAAAATATGTCATTATGAATGAAATTCTAAGGAGTTGTTAAAATGCGTTCAAGAAACCTTAATAATACAAATTTTATGTTTGAAAATTTTGATACAGTAGAGCTTGCTAAAACCTTCGGTACACCTTTATATATTATGTCTGAAGACCGAATCAGAAATAAATGCAAAGATATAAGGGAAAACTTTCTAAATAAATATTTAAATACAAGGGCTGCCTATGCAAGCAAAGCTTTTTTAACTATGGCTATGTGTAAAATAATTGAAGATGAGGGATTAGGACTTGATGTTGTTTCGGGTGGGGAGCTATATACTGCCATAAGAGCAGATTTCCCTATGGAAAAAATAATATTTCATGGAAATAATAAATCCTATGAAGAAATAACTTTAGGAGTTACCCATAATATAGGAAGATTTGTTGTAGATAATATATATGAATTGGAAATATTAGAGGAAATTGCTACAAAACAAAAGAAAAAAGTAAACATACTTTTTAGAATTACTCCAGGAGTAGAAGGAAACACCCACGAATATATTAATACAGGACAAAAGGATTCTAAATTTGGCATCCCTTTAGATGAAGATATTATTGAATATGTAGTTAAAAAAGCTATGGATTCATCTAATATAATTTTAAGAGGATTTCACTTTCATGTAGGATCCCAATTATTTGAAAATAGTTCAAATATATTGGCTGTGAAAATTGCAGTTAATTTAATGAAAGATTTAAAAGAAAAGTTCGGTTTTATTACAGAAGAATTAAATACTGGTGGAGGATTTGGTATTCGTTATACTGATGAAGATGGTCAAACAAAACCTGTATCCTTTCATGTTGACCCTATAATGAAGACTGTAAAGGAAGAGTGTAGCAAAGCTGGTTTAAGCATGCCTATGGTTATTATTGAGCCAGGTAGATGGATAGTAGGGGAAGCAGGCATTACCCTATATACTCTTGGAGCCATTAAAGAAATACCAAATATAAGGAAATATATAAGTATAGATGGGGGACTTCCAGATAATCCAAGACCTGCTTTATATCAGGCAAAATATAATGCCATTGTAGCCAACAAGGCCAATGAAAAACTAGAAGAAGTAGTTACAATAGCAGGAAAATGTTGTGAATCTGGAGATATTTTAATTTGGGATTTACAAGTACCAAAAGTTGAATCAGGAGATATTTTGGCAGTTTTCAACACAGGAGCATATAATTATTCTATGTCAAGTAATTATAATAGACTGCCAAGACCTGCAGTAGTGTTAATTAGCGAAGGGAATGCTCAAGTTATAGTTGAAAGAGAAAAATATGAGGATTTATTAGATAGAGAAGTAATTCCCAGCTACTTAGATAATAGACAAGAGCTTAATTCGCAAGTAGCTTTAACTAAACTTTAAGATAATCGTCTGATTTGTAAATAATATAGACTTTAAAGCATAATTATCTATTAGGGGCTATTTTATAGCTCCTAATTAATTTAAGGAGAAGATAATAAATATGCTTAAAGCAAAGGTATTAAAAATAGGGGATACTATAGGAATAGTTGCAACTTCAGGTCCAACTACAATAGAAAATATAAAGTTAGCAAAGTTACAATTGGAGGATTTAGGTTTTAAAGTGGAAATAGGACAAAGTTGTTATGCTAATTATGGTTATTTAGCCGGTGAGGATCATTTGCGGGCAAATGATTTAAATAATATGTTTGCAGATAAAAAAATTCATGGGATTATATGTCTAAGAGGGGGCTATGGATCTTTTAGAATATTAGATAAGATAAATTTTGAGCTGATTAAATCAAATCCTAAAATATTTGTAGGATATAGTGATATTACAGCCCTACATATAGCCATTAATCAAATTAGTAAACTAATAACTTTTCATGGTCCTATGGCATCTTCGGATTTTGCTAATGGTTTAGATTCTTTGTCTAAAGAAGAATTTTTAAGGGCTGTTATGAATCCAGAACCAATGGAATATATATTAAATCCACAAAATATAAAGATGGAAACTATAGTTAAGGGCCAAGCTAGAGGCATAATTGTTGGTGGAAATCTTTCTTTACTTGTTGCTACTATGGGAACACCATATGAAATAGATACAAAGGGAAAAATATTATTTTTAGAAGAAATAGGAGAAGAGCCTTATAAGATAGATAGAATGCTTACCCAATTAGCCTTAGGGGGAAAACTTGAAGATGCAAAAGGTATTATTCTTGGAGACTGGAATGATTGTGAATCTAAGAAATATAAAAATACTTTAAATTTGATGGAAGTTTTTAAAGACATTATAGTGCCATATGAAAAACCAACCATTTTTAATTTGAAAGCAGGACACTGTAGACCAAAATTAACACTTCCCTTTGGAGTAAATACAATCTTAGATGCAGATAAGTGTAAGTTATTTATAGAGGAGAGTGCAACTATACAATGAAAAAACCTAATGAAATATTAGTTAAAGCGAAAAATATAAAGGACTGGATGGTGGAAATTAGACGAGACTTTCATGAAAATCCTGAACTTAGTAGAGAGGAATTTCGTACAAGGGATAAAATTGTTGAATATTTAGAGGGTTTAGGAATTGACTATAAAACAGGAGTAGCTGATACAGGTGTTTTAGCTATAATATGGGGTAAAAAACAGGGAAAAACTGTAGCTTTGCGGGCGGATATGGATGCACTACCAATTCAAGATAAAAAAGATGTAGACTACAAGTCCAAAGTTGCTGGAAAAATGCATGCTTGTGGTCATGATGCTCATCTAGCTATTCTTTTGGGTGCTGCTAGAATACTCAAGGGAATGGAAGAAAAACTAAAGGGAAATGTAAAGTTGTTTTTTCAGCCAGCAGAAGAAACTGTAGGAGGCGCTAAACCTATGATAAAAGCTGGTGTAATGGAAAATCCTAAAGTTCATGCAGTTTTTGGTTTACATGTATCAACAAAAATTAATACAGGAGGAATTGGTATTAAATATGGTCAAATGAATGCATATTCTGACAATATTAAAATAACTATCTATGGTAAAAACAGTCATGGAGCATATCCTCAAGAAGGAGTAGATGCCATAGTTGTGGCTAGCCAAGTAGTTATAGCTTTGCAAAGTATTGTAAGTAGAAATGTAGATCCTAAAAATTCTGCAGTAGTAACTATAGGTACTATTAATGGTGGCAGTCAAAATAATATAATAGCTGGTAAAGTAGAACTATCAGGTACAATAAGAACTTTAGATCCAAATACTAGATTACTTGTAATAAAGAAGGTAAAAGATATTGCAGGCCAAATATCTGCAGCCATGGGTGCTAGGGCGGAAGTTATTATAGAAGAAGGATATATAGCCCTTATTAATAGAGATGAAATTGTAGATATGGTAAAAAAAAGTGGGGAAGAAATTTTAGGCAGGGATAAAGTAACTATTCTCAAAGATACAAGTTTAGGCGTAGAAGATTTTGCTTATTTTGCAAAGGCAGCTCCTTCTGCTTTTTATAGATTGGGATGTAGAAATGAAGAAAGAGGAATTATACATGATGCACATTATAATCTTTTTGACATAGATGAAGATGCTTTAGTATTGGGGGCAGCATTGCAGGCACAAAATGCTTTAACATACTTAAAAGGCAAATAAATAAACAAGGGCCACTAGGAAGAATCTGTTTTATGTCATCTTGAGTGAAAGGAAGGATCTTGTTTTTCTTATTGTATTTAGTTTTGCATTTATTAAATTTATATTAACAGAGATCTATTAAGGAGAAATATAAAAATGGATTGCTTTTTAGAATTAGAAGATATTATAAAAGATAATAAATATTATAGAGGAATGGATGGAATTGATTTAAGTGGAGAACTTAAAGAGGCTGCCAAAGTACTTATAAAAGCAAGTACTGTTGTAATTGTTACAGGATTTGTTATTAAAGATAAAATGACAGGAGAAACTGATGGACCAATAGGAGCTATTTCGCTTGCTAGAGCATTAGATATCTTAGGTAAAAATGTAATTATTGTTACAGACATATAATCAGAAGAAATATTAAAAGCTTCATTAAAACTAATAGATGTAAAAACAACTTTAGAAATAGTTAATAAATGTGATGAAATTAATTGTGCTGAAATTATTTTAAACAAATATAAACCAGATTGTTTAGTATCTATAGAGAGACCAGGTAAAGCATGGGATGGCATAATGTATTCTATGAGGGGCCAAGCAATTAGTGATATTGCTCCAGATATGGACAATTTGTTTAAAGAAGCTAAAATCCGTGGACTAAGTACAATAGGTATTGGTGATGGTGGAAATGAAATTGGAATGGGAAAGATAAAAGATTATGTAATGAAGAATATTCCAAAAGGAAATATAATAGCTGCATATTTTGCTACAGATTATTTAATATTAGCAGGTGTATCTAATTGGGGTGCCCATGCCTTAGTTGCTGCTATGTCCATATTACTAGAAAAAGACTTACTTTATAATATTGAAACAGGAGTTGAACTTTTAAAAACTATGGTAGATTCTGGAGCTGTAGATGGATTAAGTAAAAAAAGAATGCTTACGGTTGATGGATTAAGTTTAGAATATAATATTAAAATTTTAAAGAATATAAAGCAAGTAGTAGAAGATTATTTACTATTAAAAAAAGATAATAACTTACATAATGACATGTTTCCCTTATAGTAGACAGAGTAAAAAATAAAAATCT
>CAYLXY010000165.1:0-4884 GCA_964387405.1 uncultured Clostridiaceae bacterium | reverse complement strand
TATTTATTTAGCTAATGGTGGCTATGATGAGTTTTATAATCAAATTATGATTCTTAAGAAAAATAATTATATAAAAGAAATAAAATCATCTGATTATAATGGATTAAATCCTCCACTAAAAACTAGATGGCAAATTATAGTCAAAGAAGAAATTTCTAAATGGGATAAATCAAAAATGCTTCAGTTGTCAGATTGTTTGGATTTTACTTATTATGAAAATAATCCATCTTATCAAACAGATTTAGAATGGGAATATATCGAAAATATATATAAATTTTTAAAACTAAAGGATAAAAAAGAATGGTCTAGTATAGAGGAAAGATCTTTAGAACTTTTTTATGATGAAAAGTTTCTTACTAATAGAAAAGAAAGATCAAAGGGCAAATACGGAATATTAAAGAGGTTAAAACTTTCTTATGAAGATTTAAAGATGAAGAAATATGGTGAGATGTTTATTTATTGGAATAGAGGTACAGCAAAAATTAGAAATATAATTATTTTAGAAAACCATTCCACTTTTTTCACATATAAAAGAATTTCAGAAACCAAAGGGGACATATTAGGATTTACACCTGATGCCCTTATATACGGGGAAGGCAAAAAAATAGAAAATAGCTTTTTATTTTTAGAAGAAATTGCAGACATATCCAATGTAGAAATATTATACTTTGGAGATGTAGATTCCGAAGGGTTCGGTATATATTATAGACTAAAAGAAAGGTACCCTAATATAAATATAAAACTTGACTATAAGTCATATAATCATCTGATTACTATATGTAAGAGAGATTATCCACTGAATGGACAAGTTAAAAATCCACAATACTTAAATTATGCTTTGGAAGAGTTAGAGGGTTATTTGGATGAAAAAGCCATTAAGAAACTTAATTATATTTGGAATAATAATTTTAGAATACCCCAAGAACTTATAAATTATGAATATTTACTAAGGGTGAAAATATGACTATAGAAAAAGGTTTTTTTAATAGAATGAAAAAACTACAGGCTATTCGTATGCTAGGTTCTGGTATGGACCTAGGGGAATTAAATGAATATGCCTATGAAATATGTTTTTTGCTTATACAAAATATTTTCAAAAGGGAACTTACAGAAAATGCAAATAGAACAAGGAATGATATGGTATTCATAACAGAAAAAATTCTTAAAGACATGAATTTGGAATATAGTGGGGAATTAATAGAAAGAATTGTAGAAGGTACACTTTGGTATAGGGAGCCCACCAAACAGGAGGGGTTTAATGCAAGGATTTACAATGAAGCTATTGGTGTTAAAGAAGATTATATTTTTAGATATTTTAAGGTAGATAGGGAAAATAGTCATTGGGAACAAGGTGGTTCTACAGTGTATATGTTAAGTGAAGAAAGCCAAGAGATGATTTTTATTACAAGGGAAATATTAGAAGAATTTGGGTTTGATTTAGAGCAATTTTATACTCTACAACTAATTAAAACAGGGAATTTTTCTAAGGCAAAAAATAGTATAGATAATTTAATGGCTAGAGTCAGGGTTTTAATTAATAGGGAAAAGGAATATAAAGGGGATATTATAAGAAATCCACAAAATATATTTTTCGATAGAAGTGTCAGAGGTAAAAAAACTGAGGAAGAAATAAAAGAGCAGTTTGAAGATGAACAAAAGGTATTTCAAAATATGTTTTCATGGAGAAATAGATATGATTCCTTGCCAGAAGATAAAAAACTTGAGGCTGAAATAATGTTTGATAATCTTGAAAGGGCTAGGCTTTTACATGATAGCCTGGCAAAACATGTAATGGAAAATCTAGCACTAGAGCTAGAAATAAGGGTGAAATATCCAGAAAGCTTTTGGAATATTTCAAATCTAAGCTTTAAAAAAGATATTTGGCAAAATCATATAGTTAAAAATGGATTAAAAAATATGGATGATTTAGAAAAAGTAATTTCATCTTTATTTTCTCCAAATATAGACTTTATTTATCCCCTTGAATGGGCCTGGGCCGAGCAAACTGTGAAAGCTAAAAGAAAAGAAAGAAAGCAGGACTATAGTAATTTAGAAGAAGATTGGCAATTTAGAGAGGTTGACTGGGATCTATTAGTAGAACTCTATGAAGACATATTCATATCCCTTATAGAAAATGGTGAGTTTTCTATATTAGAATTAAATAAACAAAATAAAGAGCAAAAAGAAAAGTGGTTAAGGCAAAGGGAAAATATTGATTTGTTTATGATGTTTGTAATTTCTGAAACTATTCTGGATTTTAATTATAGTGGAGAAGATGAAAGACTTAAGCTATTCAAATTATTATGTGATAAAAACTCAATATTTAAATCTTTACAAGGTAAAAAGATTTTATCTAAAATAGAAGATAAGGAAGAAAAATTTAATTGGAAAGAATTATTTATTTCACCATATACCATTTATATTGAGGAGTGAGGCCATGAGCTATACAAATGAAGATATAAGGAGAGCTAGTGAGTTGTTTTTCCATCTACTAAATAATAGAGTATTACCTGCTAGTGATGTTTTAGCTAGTCAATTTTATGATAATAATCATATTAGGGAGATTGTAAAAAACATGGCAGAAGAGGGTGGTTTGACAGTCTTAGGAACTAATAAAAATTTACATTTAGTAGCTAAAGGTGAAAATTCTATATTTGCAACAACCTATACTCATATGAAGGAAAAATACAATAAACTCTATAGGAAAAAACATTTTTATTTAGCAAATATTATTATATGTATTTATTTAGCTGAAATTGATAAGGAAAACAACTTTTCATTTAGAATTGAAGATGCAAGCATATCCTACTATAAGTTAGAAGAAATTATTACAAATATTTTAGATTCTTGGAAAAAAAGAAATGAAAAAGAGGATAGTTTTTCGAAAGAATTTGCTATTGCTATAGATGAAATTCATAGTCTTTGGACTATAGAAATGTCCCATTCAAAAGAAGCTAAAGATGGTCTAGGTTTTAGCTTATCTTCTCAAACTAGATTAGGATTTATCAATGAAGCTCTTAAACCTTTAGAACAGGAAAGACTTATAATAAATTTACATAAGGAAAATAGAATAATTCCAAAGGATGAGCTTTATGAAAGGCTAGAGAACTTATACTATGACAGAGATAGATATGAGGAAATAATGGAAATCATTAAGTATACTAGGGAGGAGATGGAAGATGCCAAAGCTATCCAAGATTAGATTAACTGGATGTAAATATGATGGTTTAAGAAAAGAACATGAAAACTCCATATTTGATTTGACTAAAGATGGTGTGGCAGATCATAGTCTCTTTACCCTATGCAATGGTGGTGGAAAGGGTGTTATGATGCAACTTATATTCCAATTGTTGTTACCAGAAACTAGATGGGGAAAAAACAATGGAAATAAAGTAATATCGATGTTTTATGATCAAAGAAACAATTTGCACCCATTTACCTTTCATGTAGTTTTAGAGTGGATACTAGATACTGTTCCTGAAAAAAGACTTATAACTGGTATAGCAGTGAGGGCTATATTAAAAAACACTAGCAGTGAGGAAGAAGAAAAGACAGGCTTATCTTATTTTTTATATACACATGAGAATGATAATAATGGATATTATACAATAGAAAACCTGCCTTTGTATGATAAAAATACTGGTGAAGCCGTAGATATAGATGTGTTTGAGAACTTTATAAATGATAATAAGAGAGATTTCATAAAATATAGTCAATCTAGGGTTAGGCGAAGAGATGGGGAATACTTCAGGTATTTAGAAAGCAGAGGCATATACAGAAGTGAGTGGATTAACTTAAAAGATATTAACAAATCTGAAGGAGGTTCTGGAGATTATTTTATTGGAGCCAGCGATAATAAAGCTATTTTTGATAAAGTAATAATCCCTGCTATTAGTGAAAATATTAAAAACTATACCTATGCTGATGGAGATAATTTAATAGAAATGTTTAAAAGTAATCTTTCCATAACTAAGGACTTGCCTATTTTAATTAAGCGTGAAGGAGACTATAAGGATCTTTTAGTAGAGATAAAACCTTTAATTGAAAATGCTGATAGTGGATCTAGGTTTATTGATATTAAAGACAGATTAATAAGTGAAGGCAGTGATATATACTTTATTTTACAAGATGAAGAAAAATCAGTTAGTGAAGAAATTGAAAAGTGGCAAAAGGAAAAAGAAAGAGCAAAGGCAGAAAGAAGTAGTTTGGAATTTAAAAAAGATAATCTTTACTATAATAAAGAAAAAAGGGATGTAGAAGCTAAGGAAAAGGAAGCTGAAAAATTAGACATAATACTTAAAGAAAAAAATAATAAAATCATAGAAAAAAATGAAGAACTATTCTTGTATAAAATAAATGAAAGATTATATTACAAAAAAGAAGTAGAAGCACAAATAAATAATAAAAGTTTAGAAAAAGAAAGACTTATTGAAGTATTGAATATTTCTGATATAAAAGTAAAGTCTGATCAACTTAATAATGAAATAGAATTAGAATGGGATAAAACAAAACTAAGTTGGATTAATAGTGAAAACCAACATATAGGATATATGAATTATACAAATGGAATCAAAGAAGAAAATAATAGTAAAAAGAAAAAATATGAATATAAGGTTGATGAATTACAAAATGAAGTTAATAAGTTCAAATTAAAGGAAGAAGCTTTAAATAAGGATAGAAGCAAATTAGAAGAATATTACGATCTTTTAAGTTTGGCATTTCCTGGAAGAATTGCTGATGATTTAGATAAAACACAAAACAAAACTAGAGAAGAAATAAATATTTTAAATAGTGATATAGAAGCTTATGATGAAAATTTAAATACATTAAATAGGGAAATAGATAAATTAGATAATATATTAGATAATAAAAAAGAGAGTGTAG
>CAYLXY010000164.1:0-4892 GCA_964387405.1 uncultured Clostridiaceae bacterium | reverse complement strand
TTATTTTCATAATTATATTACTTTTTTAAATTATAAAATACTTCTTCTCCTAAGTATTGTGCATTATCATCAAGCATATCTTCAATTCTTAATAACTGATTATATTTCGCAAGACGATCTGAACGAGCTGGTGCTCCTGATTTAATTTGGCCAGCATTTATAGCTACAGCAAAGTCTGCTATTGTAGAATCTTCGCCTTCTCCAGAGCGATGAGATATTACTGCTGTATAACCACCTTGTTTTGCCATTTCGATAGCATCTAATGTTTCTGTTATTGTTCCAATTTGATTTAATTTTATTAATATCGAATTAGCAATTCCTTCTTTAATACCTCTTTTAAGTCTTTCTGTATTTGTTACAAATAGGTCATCTCCTACTATTTGAATCTTTTTTCCTAGTCTGTCTGTCATTAATTTCCAACCATCCCAGTCATCTTCACTTAGTCCATCTTCTATTGAAATAATAGGATATTTGTTAATCATTTCTTCATAGTAATCAACCATTTCATCTACTGTTTTTGTAACGCCTTCACCAGTTAATCTATATATCTTTTTGTCTTCATCATAAAATTCTGTTGCTGCTACGTCTAAGGCCAATTTAACTTCTTCGCCCGGTTTATAGCCAGTATTTTTAATGGCTTCTACTATAACTTCTAAAGCTTCTTCATTTGAAGCTAAATTAGGTGCAAATCCACCTTCATCACCTACGCCAGTTCCCAGAGTTCTTTCTTGAAGAACTGATTTCAAATTATGGTAAATTTCAACACACATTCTTAATCCATGGGAAAAACTAGTAGCTCCAACAGGCATAATCATAAATTCTTGAATATCTACATTATTATCTGCATGGGCTCCTCCATTTAAAATATTCATCATTGGTACTGGTATCTGCTTTGCATTAACCCCACCTAAATATTGATATAATGGCAAAGCTAGAGCATTTGCAGCTGCCTTAGCAGTTGAAATAGATACTCCTAATATTGCATTTGCACCAAGTTTTGCTTTGTTTGGTGTTCCATCTAAATCAATCATAATTTTATCTATTTCTATTTGATCTACTGCATCTAATCCGACTACTTCTGGTCCAATAATATTATTTACATTATCAACAGCTTTTTGAACACCTCTACCTAAATATCTGTCCTCATCTCCATCCCTAAGCTCTACAGCTTCAAATGCACCTGTAGAGGCTCCTGAAGGAACTATTGTACTTCCAAATCCGCCATTTTCTAAGTAGACTTCAACTTCAACAGTGGGATTTCCTCTAGAATCCAATACTTCTCTTGCATATACATCACTTATAATTGTCATGTAATTTTCTCCTTTACTTTTTAATTAAACTATTGCCAGTCATTTCTTTTGGTTTTTCTAAAGCTAATAATTCTAATAAAGTCGGTGCTATATCCGCCAACCGTCCCTTATTTAATTTAACATTGCCTTCTCCTATCAATATCAGAGGAACAGGATTAATCGTATGAGCAGTAATAGGACTCCCTGTTTTTTCATTTATAATATGCTCTGAATTCCCATGATCTGATGTAATTATAGCACTTCCACCTTTTTCTAAAATTTTGTCAACAAGCCTGCCTAGACATTTATCTACAGCTTCTAATCCTTCTACTACTGCATGTAATATTCCTGTATGACCTAACATATCTGGGTTAGCATAGTTTGCAATAATTAAATCATATTTATCTTCATCTATTTTCTCTATTAATTTATCTGTGATTTCACAAGCACTCATTTCAGGTTGTAAATCATAGGTAGCAACCTTAGGTGATGGAATGAGTATCCTATCCTCATTTAAATTGGAAACTTCTACTCCACCATTTAAGAAAAAGGTTACATGGGCATATTTTTCTGTTTCTGCAATTCTTAATTGGCTAAGTCCTTTTTTGCTAATATATTCCCCTATAGTATTTGTTAATTTATTTGGTTCATATGCAACTTTAACATTTTTAATAGTTTTATCATAAAGGGTCATAGTAACATAATGTAGTGGAAAATATTCATTATCTCTTTTAAAGCAAGTAAAATCAGGATCAACAAAAGCTCTAGTTATTTGTCTAGAACGATCCGGCCTAAAATTAAAAAATATAAGTCCATCATCTGCCTCAATCCTATGATAATTTCCTTTAGAATCAGTTATTATAGTAGGCAATACAAATTCATCATTATTACCTAATTTATATGCTTCATCTATGGCATCTATAGGGTCTTTTGCCATTTGACCCTTTCCTAATACCATAGCATCGTAGGCTAACTTTACCCTATCCCATCTACAATCTCTATCCATTGCATAATATCTTCCAGAAACTGTAGCTATTCTACCTATACCTATTTCTTTAATCTTATCTTCTAAGGCATTAATAAAACCTTTAGCACTTTTAGGTGGTGTATCCCTTCCATCTAAAAAGCAATGTATGTAAACTTGATCTAAGCCTTCATTTTTAGCCAACTTCATTAGTGCAAATAAATGATCCATATGGCTATGTACTCCACCATCTGAAAGTAAACCCATTAAATGAAGGTTTTTTCCTTTGTTTTTTACATGAGAGATTACTTCTATAAATTTATCGTTTTTATAAAAATATCCTAATTCAATTTCTTTATTAATACGTGTAAGTTCTTGGTGTACAACTCTACCGGCACCTATATTTAGATGGCCTACTTCAGAATTTCCCATCTGTCCTTCTGGTAGACCTACATCTAATCCACTTGCTACAATTTGTGTATTAGGATAGTTTTCTAGAAAACTATTATAATTTGGAAGTTTTGCAATTTTTATTGCATTTCCATCTTTAGCTTCTCTTATACCAAAGCCATCTAAAATAATAAGTACAATAGGCTTTTTCATTTTGATCTTCCTTCCTAAAAGTTCACAACTGCTAAAAATTCTTCTGCATTTAGGCTAGCTCCCCCAACTAAGGCTCCATCTATATCTCTTTCATTCATGATTTCTGTAGCATTGGATGGCTTAACACTGCCCCCATATTGAATTCGAACTTCTTCCGAAATCTCGGTTCCATATTTTTCTTCTAATAAAGAACGAATATATGCTATTACTTCATTTGCCTCTTTAGAGGAAGCAGTTTTACCTGTACCTATAGCCCATATTGGTTCATATGCTATTACTATGTTTTCTATTTGTTCTTTTTCTACATTTGTAAGAGCTGCTATAGTTTGATCCTTAATAATTTTAAATGTTTTATCTTCTTCTCTTTCATTTAACGTTTCTCCAACACACAATATAGGTTTTAAGTCTTTTTCAATGGCTTTAATAATCTTTTTATTAACTATTTCATCTGTTTCATTAAAATATTGTCTTCTCTCTGAATGTCCTATTATTACATAATCAACTTCTAAATCTTTTAGCATATTTGCCGAAATTTCTCCAGTAAAGGCTCCTTCATCTTCCCAATGCATATTTTGGGCACCAAGTTTTACTTTAGATCCTTCTAATTCCTTTTTAACTTCTGCAAGAACTGTAAATGGACAACATACAACAACTTCAACATCTGTTTTATTTGCTTCTTCCTTTATTCCTTTTACTAATTCTAATGCTTCACTTGTTATTTTGTGCATTTTCCAATTACCAGCAATAATAGGTTTACGCATATTTTACACCCCATTTTATTTATTTTCTAGTAGATCTATTCCAGGTAATTTTTTACCTTCTAAAAGTTCTAATGATGCTCCACCACCTGTAGAAATATGAGTCATTTTATTTGCAAAACCGAATTTTTCTACAGCGGCAGCACTATCACCACCACCTATGATTGTTATTGCATCACTCTTAGCCATAGCTTTTGCTAGTTCTTTAGTTCCTTTAGCAAAGGCTGGCATTTCAAATACTCCCATTGGTCCATTCCAAATTATAGTTTTTGCTTCTTGTATTTTTTTAGTAAATAATTTTATAGTTTTTTCTCCAATATCCAGTCCCATCATATTGTCTGGAATACTATCAATGTTTGTAGTCCAAGACTTGGCATCTGATACAAATTCATCTGCTACAACTGTATCTATTGGTAATAAAAATTCTACATTTTTATCCTTAGCTTTTTTAATTAAATTCTTAGCTAAGTCTATTTTATCTTCTTCTAATAAGGATTGTCCTACTTCATGTCCCATAGCCTTTAAAAAAGTATAGGCCATGCCTCCTCCAATTATTAAAGAATCTACTTTTTCTATTAAGTTTTCTATAACTCCTATTTTGTCTGAAACTTTAGCACCACCTAAAATTGCAATAAATGGTTTTTTAGGAGCTTTTAATGCTTGACCAATAATTCTTAATTCTTTTTCTATTAAATATCCCATAGCTGATGGTAATTCTTTAGCTATACCTGCAGTAGATGAGTGTGCTCTATGAGCAGTTCCAAATGCATCATTAACATAGACATCTCCCAAAGAAGCTAATTCTTTTGAAAAAACCTCATCATTTTCTTCTTCTTCTTTACGATACCGCATATTTTGAAGTAGTAAAATCTCGCCTTCTTTCAGTTGAGATGCTGTTTTTTTAGTAATGTCACCAATTACTTCAGGGTCATCTGCAAACTTTATTTCTTTTCCAATTAGTTCCTCAATTCTTTTTGCTACAGGTTTTAATGAATATTTTGAATTTGCCTTCCCTTTTGGCCTACCTAAATGGGACATTAAAATCACAGAACCACCTTTATTTAATATATACTCTATAGTTGGCATAGCTGACTTTATTCTTATATCATCAGTAATATTACCATCCTTATCTATAGGAACATTAAAATCACATCTTAGCAATACTTTTTTACCTTCAATATTCAAATCTTCTACTGTTTTTTTATTAAGCATTTCTATATAGTGCCTCCTTTAAATCAAGTATTATAGTATAAATTTTTAATAATTAGTATAGGGTGT
>CAYLXY010000163.1:0-4894 GCA_964387405.1 uncultured Clostridiaceae bacterium | reverse complement strand
TATTATTAGATTTATTATTGCTAAAGATTAATTTACAAACCATGTTGTATAATTCTAACCTTTTCATCATTGTTATATAGTTCATATTCTACATCTTCCCAAAACCATGTAGAATCAAATAATTCATTTTTTTTATTGCTGTTTAATTTGAAAATTATATCTTCCTGAATATTAGTTGTATTTCGATTGCCATGAGTAAAATAATAGTGTTCAAATTCATAAAATTCTTTAGCTGGCCCTCAGAGAAATATGGTGACATCATTAGGTTGGCATGAGGTTGCACCTTATGGTGACATGATGCTAACAGGTTGCTTTGGAATTTTACTTGGACTTGATATAATCGAATAAGAAGTGTCACTTTTTTTACAATCAAATTTAATGATCTCTCAGTGATTATCTAGGGGTATATTGTTACCTTTTTAATGTCACTTTATATGTTAAATTATCTATTTCAGCTTTAGGTGTATGATTACTATGTTTTTATTCGTTTTATTTACTTCTTCAAAATTCTTCGATATGCTAGAAATGACAATATTTCATTTGTTTTTCTACTTTGTATATTTAGGAAAATTCATATATTGTTTTATTGATTCTTTCAAAATAATCTTCATAGTCGTACTCCAAGTCATTGCGAATAATAAGTTCTTTTAGTTTTTTAATCCATTCCCTACTTTTATAGTGAATTTTATGCTTACTGTCGTATTCATCAAAGGAAGTAATTTCTTCTTTTTCACATTTTAATAAGAAATTTTCATAGGCCTTAATTAAATATGAAATCATAATCATCTCTTCTTTAAATTTATCTCTTTTTACCCAAATAGGTATAGCTCTATAATGCAATGCTAAATATACTAACTTATCAATCTTTATAGCTTCTTTATCATATATAGCAGAAATAACTACTTGTCCATCTTTTCTCTCTCCACTTTCTTTGGGATAATACCCCAACCATTTTTTCTGTTCTTCAAGTGATTCAGAAGACCCTTCTTTATGTTCTGCTTTAACAGTAGTTTCCTTTCCCATACAGCATCTTTTATATTTTTTCTCACTACCACAAAGACAAGGATCATTTCTCCCTATCTTTCTAGGCTTGTCATTCATTTTCCCTCTATTTTTATCTTCTTTAAGTACTAATTCCTCTAGTTTTTTCATTTGATTTTCATATTTTATTTTTACTTCTTGTGATTGTTCAAAGGAAGCCCACCAGTGCATTTCATCAATAATGTTTTCTATATATTCTACCCTATCTTTTTCTTCTTCATATAAATAAATAAGATCAATAAAATCATCATATTTGCCAAACATACTAGGATCAATATGATTTTCTTCATATAAAAATTCTATATCATCAATCATATCAAAAATATGTCTATCAATAACAACACCTTCAATATCTGTTGCCAAATCAAAATTTCTACCATTATAAATCAACTTTCTTAAATAACCTATACACTCTTTTTTGCTTATTAGCTCATCTGAATATAGTTTTCCAAAAACATCTAAGCATGCACCACGAGCATAAATATTTAGTAGGGGATTTTCGATTGCATTTTGGAGGATACTCAAATTTCCATCAAATGTACTATATAGAATAGAGGATAGGCTTTCTGTTAATACATCTCCTAAAAATAGATCTACTTCTTCTGGTTCAAATGAAATTAAATCAATAAGTTTTGTAAATGCTCTTTTTTCTCTAAATTGAGCCAGTAAATATATTGCATAAATATGAAGCATATAATCCTTATCTTTAGTAATAATTTCTGGACAATCAATAATACTATCTAATTCTTCTAAAAGTATAGGTATAATTTCATCTTTCATTTTTATAACTTCTATAAGGGTTTCTTCT
The DNA here is from genome assembly GCA_964387405.1 of uncultured Clostridiaceae bacterium. Classification (GTDB taxonomy): domain Bacteria; phylum Bacillota; class Clostridia; order Peptostreptococcales; family Natronincolaceae; genus JAAZJW01. The sequence goes on along the minus strand of CAYLXY010000163.1, from coordinate 3,045 downwards.
GGAAATTTCTTATTAAAGTACCTTAACTCATTAATAATTTTTTTCATTGTATTAGCACCTCCCGCATAAATTAATAGAATTTCATGCCTTTTACCTACGTATCTGGAAGATAGGTAGTCTATACACCTATTATATATTGGGACAAACATAATTATCTACCTAAATTTAATTAAATCTTAGTTAATTAATATCTAACTTTTGGATTCAGTATACATTTGTTTATATATATATATCATAACTCTTCAATAACCTGAATCATCTATATTCCATTTACTTATTTTATCATCTCTTATTAATACCCATTGATAATCCTCATAAGTTGAGCCTGGATTAAAATAGGTTTCAAAATAAAGATTCTTCGTCGCTACGCTCCTCTGAATGACAGAATTCCTTAGCGTCGCATGTATCTACCAGTTAACAAAGGGGAGGCCAAAGGTCTCCCTTACATATTATACCATACATTCCCAATCTATGATAAGGTTCACCGTATAAGTCCTACTGGCAAAATAAACAAGATGTATTTGATAATAAATATTTAAAACCACTTGAATTGTTTCCAAGTGGTTTCTTAATTATTGGTAGATTATGTGTTCTTACAATATAACCATCTTTATCCCAAACTTTTTTTCCTAATCCTCTTAAAGCTTTTGCAAAACTATCTAGCTTTTCCATTAATATTATCTAATCTTTTAACAAAAGCAATACTATTTTTTCTTCTTTAAAATTAAGCTGGTCAACATTTTTATTATCTATATTATCTTTCATTAAAATCGTAAATTGTTTTGCCATCAGGTGTAATTATTTTTTCCTTTTCGTTATAGCGTCTGATTTGTTCGCTCCCTCCAGCAAGATAGTGCATAATCAAATATTCATGTGTAAAATTAAGTATATCTGTCGCTACTACTTTTCCTATAAGCTTCTGTCCCGTTTCCATTTTAAAACTATCATTAATTTCGATGTTTCCTCTACCTAGAAAATTAGCTTGGTAGCTTTTAATAACTTTGTCATCTAATGTGACGATATACTTTATATCTTTAAAGCTGTTGGCACTATTGACTACAGAAGAAGCTATTACAATATTGCCCTTCATGCTATAATCATAAGGCTCTTGTGGGCTGTATCCGCTTTGCCCCTCAAAACGAAGTGAAAGAGAGGAAAAAACTTCATCTTTGATGTTGTATACTCTAAGGTAATCCTGCTCCTCAAACTGTAAAATGCCCTTATCTTCAATTATAATTGTAGGAAAAACTTCGTCCCTAATGGCAAAAGTCTTTGTCAGTACAAACTCAGTGCCTTGTCTTTCCATTGGATTTTTTTCCTCACCGAATTTTAGGAATACCTCAGTTGTTTCAGTAAGTGTTTTTGGCTGTAATTTGAAAGTTATAGGTACTTTCAATGTTTGGAGATTGAATTCACCAACTTCATATCCACAGCTTGTTACAAGACTTGTATATTCTTCGAGTTTTCTATCCACATTGGAATATATTCCACTAATATTTCTCTCCAAACGATCTTCAGCATAAGCTATTCTATTTTCTGTTTGTTGCGCCTTCGTTTTTAAACTATTGATTTGGACTATAGAATAAACTTGAGATACTACAAATATTGCAATTACGGTATATAATAATTTAGTTTTTTTCATTTTATATCCCTTCTTTAAATATTAAATAATTTTCTATTGAAATTTGCTAAACTAATAAGCTCAAATAAAATCTCACAGACTCCTTTTATCCAATGATAATTTGTTTTACTTTCACATCTCCTTTTTTAAATCTTTTCTTTTTATATCCTTTAGGAAAGGAAAGTCTAGCTTGTGGGGGGTTCAAAAATACATAAATATAGGTAACATGAGAAACCAAACAAGATGAGATACATTAATTAATGTATACATTATAATAGCACCATTAATAAAAATATTAGATTTCTTTAATTGTTGATCTGTTGCCCCTTGCATTCTAAAATAGATTAACATAAAAATAACCGCTGGTAGTATAACTTTTAATATGAAGCTAACTAATATACTTTCAACTGCTTTAACCATTAAAATATTTGCTTCCATATAAAAGCCCGTACTTAAAAGTAAAATAGTAAAAATTATGTCTGTTACATTGAGTATGTATATTGCTATAAATTTATTTTTTATATCTTTTAAACTATAGCTTCTTAGAAAAATTATTATGTTCAACACCTCCATTAAAGAAGTGTTGACATATCTTAACATATATAAACGTATATCAAACTTACCTTGTTGTGTGCTACTCAAAAAATTTACCATCATTATTTTTTCTTAATCGGCTCAAGTTTATATTGTTTCTTTCTACTTCTTCTAATTTAAGATGGAAAAAGTAATAAAGTTTGTTTTTATTGATAGTTTATAAAGAATATTCCTCAAATAAATAGCAATTTAAAATATTCCATCATTATATTTTTTTTGAGCCTTAAATATTTTTATGAAGCCTAATATAAAAAATATAATAAAAAATAACCATCCATATGCTGTGTTCGTAATAAAATCAATTATGCCTGCCAATGTTGATCCTATTCCAATCAAAATAATCGACTTACCCATCTCCTCAGTGTAATCTTTTTTGTCTTCTTCAGAAACCTTTGTATAATGATAACTGTGAATCAAAGTAATCTGCTCCTTTTTCCATATACGCCATCCTAAAAATAAAAACAATAATCCTATAAACACGCTAAGTATAAGTTCAAGCAAATTAATCACTCTTTCCTAAAAGAATTATTACTTCCTATAAATATAGTGTTAAGATATCAAGTATAGATTATATATAAGCTTTTATTATAAAATTAAACTATCCTCATCTATCGTACCTTTAACTGGATAATATGATATATATTACATTTCCTTGTTCATTTTATCATATTCTAATGGCATAATTTCTAAAGGAAAATCTATAAACAAACCAAAATCCTCCAATAATTTGGACGTTTTAATATATTTAATTTTAAAAGTTTTATAATAATTTCTACAATAAGCACAATCACATTGGCTTTCATATCTAAACTTATATTCTTTAGTAGTAT
>CAYLXY010000162.1:0-4910 GCA_964387405.1 uncultured Clostridiaceae bacterium | reverse complement strand
CATATTATATATTATCATATTATAATATGAGAGTTTACTAGGTAATTCTGGAAGTATAAAAATACATATGTTAATAAAGTCTATTTAAAGCAGTGTATAGCTGGTAAAAATCATAGATATATGGCAAAATATAATAAAGATAAGAAAATAATAATATACTTGATAAGTAGATAAGATTTTTATGTAAAAAGATTAAAAGAGTAAAATAAGATATACAATATGAACACAGTATACAATTAAAGGTTGGGATTATAATATGGATAAAAAATTACCTAATTTACCAATTGGAGTTTTTGATTCTGGAGTAGGAGGTATTAGTGTTTTAGCAGATTTGACACATCAATTACCAGATGAGGAATATGTATATTTTGGAGATTCTACTAATGCTCCCTATGGTGTTAGAAGTAAAGAAGAAGTAAAGCAATTATCATTAAATGTAGTTGATTATTTATTAAATTTTAAAATAAAGGCCTTAGTAGTTGCTTGTAATACTGCTACCAGTGTAGTTATAAACGAATTAAGAAATAGTTTGAACATACCAGTTATAGGTATGGAACCTGCCTTAAAACCAGGTATTGAACTAAATAAAGGAGGTAAAGTAGCAGTAATGGCAACAGATGTTACACTTAGGGAGGAGAAATTTAACAATCTTATACAAATATTAAAATATGATACAAATATTATTAAAATGCCTTGTATAGGTTTAGTGGAGATAATTGAAAAGGAAGGAAAATATTCTAAAAAAATAGAGAATTATATTAAAAATGCTTTTTCATCATATAATATAGATGAAGTTGGGGTAATTGTTTTAGGATGTACCCATTATATATTTATTAAAGATATTATTGCAGAGGCAGTTGGTAAGAATATAGCTATAGTAGATGGGAATTTAGGTACTGTCAGGCAGGTGAAAAACTTACTTGAGGCTAATAATAAAATAATGCCACTTACAGCAGGGGATTGCAAAGAGACTAAAATTAAAATAATAAATTCTAGCAATGATACTTATATGATGAATCTTAGCAAAAGATTATTAGAAGAAAGATTGAAGGATCTAAATTGGTGTGGAAATATTAAATATATTTAAAGTAGATTGAAGAAAAATCATTTTAGAAAATTGTGTAAATATACTTATGCAATTTTCTTTTAATTTAAAAAATTAACTAGTATAAAAGATTATTTTAAATACTACAAGGAAGAGAGGGTTATGAAGTATTGCATACAAATTCTTGATAAAAGCTTTAATATGGCTCTAATAGAATATTGAAAAAAGTAGGTGTGTTAGTGTATAATATACTACATATAGTATAAGATGAATACAAACTACAATAGGAGGGGTATGATGGCTGTTTCTAAGATTCAGAAAAGAAATGGAGAAATAGTGGATTTTGATAGTAATAAAATTAAAGAAGCTATATTTGCAGCAGCAAAATCTGTAGGTGGTAATAATGAGGTTAAGTCAATAAGACTATCTAAAATAGTAGTGGAAATAATAAAAGAAACTTACGGTGTAGGTATTCCTTCGGTGGAAGATATACAAGATATAGTGGAGAAGGTGTTAATTGAGGAAGGGCATGCTAAAACTGCCAAATCATATATATTATATAGGAAAAAGCGAGAAGATATAAGAGATGTTAGAAATTTATTTATGGATGCAGAAAGAATGGTAGAAGAATATGTAAATTTAGAAGATTGGAGAATAAACGAAAATTCCAATATGGGTTTTTCACTTCAAGGATTAAATAATCATATTGTTGAAAGCATTACTAAGAAATATTGGTTAAATAAAATATATGAAAAAAAAGCAAGGGATGCCCATATTAAGGGTGATTTACACATACATGATTTAGGATTGTTAGCACCTTACTGTTGTGGGTGGGATTTGGAGGACTTTTTACGAAGAGGTTTTAAAGGTGCAAAGGGTAAGGTAGAATCTAAGCCACCGAAACATCTAGAATCTGCTTTAGGTCAATTAGTTAATTTATTATATACATTGCAAGGAGAAGCTGCAGGTGCTCAAGCTGTTTCAAGTATTGATACATATTTAGCACCATTTATATATTATGATAAATTAAATTATAGACAAGTTAAAAAAGCTATGCAACGTTTTATATTTAATTTAAATGTACCAACAAGAGTAGGTTTTCAAACTCCATTTACCAATATAACATTAGATATAACAGCCCATGCCCTACTAAAGAAACAACCTGTAATGATTGGTGGGGAAATGATGGATAAAACATATGGAGAATTTCAAAAGGAAATGGATATGTTTAATCTTGCGTTTTGTGAAGTAATGATGGAAGGTGACGGGGCAGGGAGGGCATTTAGTTTCCCAATTCCAACAGTTAATATTACTGATGATTTTCCATGGAATTCTCAAGTAGTTAATTCAATTATGGATATGACAAGAAAATTTGGAACTCCATATTTTGCAAATTTCTTGAATTCTGACTTATCTCCAGAGGATATTAGATCTATGTGTTGTAGATTAAGATTAGATAATCGTGAACTTAGAAAAAGAGGTGGGGGACTATTTGGAGCAAATCCACTTACAGGATCAATAAATGTTGTAACATTAAACATGGGAAGAATAGGCTATTTATCTAAGTCTGTAGAAGAATTTAAGACAAGAGTTAGAGAATTAATGGAAATATCTAAGGATGTATGTGAAAGAAAAAGACATGTATTAGAAAAATATATGGAAGCAGGTTTATATCCTTACTCAAAATATTATTTAGATGGTGTAAAAAAGGCAACAGGTGGATATTTCAAAAACCACTTTTCTACAATTGGCTTAAATGGAATGAATGAAGCTGCTATCAATTTACTCGGAGTAGATATTACTACAGAAGAAGGTAATCAATTTGCAGTAGAAATTATGGAGTTTATGAATAGGGTTATACAAATGTTTCAAGAAGAAACTGGAAGTCTGTGGAACCTTGAAGCATCTCCAGCAGAAGGGGCTACCTATAGATTTGCAAGGATGGACAAGAAGATATATCCTAAAATATTCACACAGGGAGAAAATGAGCCATACTATACAAATTCTACACAGCTGCCAGTAGGTCATACAAAAGATGTATTTGAGGCTATCGATCTACAAGAAAAACTGCAGTCTTTATATACAGGTGGAACAGTGTTGCATGGATTTATTGGAGAGGAAATTACTGATGTAGAAACTTGTAAAATATTTATTAAAAAGGTAATGGAAAGAAGTAGCATTCCTTACTTTACTGTTAGCCCTACATTTTCTATATGTCCAGAACATGGTTACTTAATGGGAGAACATTTTGAATGCCCTACTTGTGGATTAGAATCAGAAGTTTGGACTAGGGTTGTGGGCTTTCACAGGCCTGTACAATCATGGAATAAGGGCAAGCAAGAAGAATACAAGGACCGTGTTGAATTCGAGGCAGATACTAGCTTAGAAGTATTAGCTAATAGAGTAGAAAAGAATATAAATGCAGGATAAAAACTACATGAATATTATAGGAATAGAAAAATCATCTTTTATAGACTATCCAAACAATATTTGCACTGTAATATTTACAGGAGGATGTAATTTTAGATGTCCATATTGCCACAATAGTTCTATTGTAAATAATATAGGGGATAAAATAGATGAAGAAGAGTTTATTAATTATCTAATAGGTAGGAAAAGATTTGTAGATGCTTTGTGTATTTCGGGTGGAGAACCAACACTTCAAAAAGGCCTATATAACTTTATTTATAAAGTTAAAGGAAAAGGTTTTGCTATAAAGTTAGATACTAATGGAACAAATCCTAATCTACTTAAAAAATTAATTAATGAAGAATTAATAGATTATGTTGCCATGGACATAAAGGCACCTTTAATTAAATATCCTTTAGTTACTAAAACGCCTGTAGCCTTAGAGGATATCCAAAAAAGTATTGATCTATTATTAGAAAACAAAGTTGACTATGAATTTAGAACTACTATATGTAAAGACCTACTTAGCCCGGAAGACATTTATATAATAGCTGAGGAAATTAAAGGTTGTAATACATACGTGCTTCAAAACTTTAAGGATGGAGAAACGGTTTTAGGGGGAAAAGATAAATTAACCCCTTATAAAAGAGAAGAGCTTGAAGAAATTCAAGAAAACATATCTGTATTATTAAACAAAGTTATAATTAGAGAATGATTCTTAAAGAAGACTTTAAATTTAATATGACTAATTTGGTGATTAAAAAACTAGTTAACAGATAGCTAGGTTATAGGGATTACAAAAATATAAAAAACAATGGGGTTGTCGGGAAATAGATGGCCAATTGAAATAGCCTGGTAGATTTTACTAGGCTATTTTTGTGCAAAAAAAGAGACCGTTGAAAAAAACAACTATCTCTCTTCCCATTATATAACATCATATGATATTATATAACTACTATGAAACATATTTATTATAATCAATATTTTGACTTAGGGCAACAACAAATTGTAAATTTTAATCTTTATCAGATAGGATTACCTGAAGACGATTCAGTCCACACCTTAAAAAAAGTATTAGAGGAGTTGAATTTTGATAAGTTATTAGCTAAATATAGCTATAAGGGAAGAAAAGGGTATAATCCAATTATGATGTACGCACTAATTGTATATTCAAATATGAGAGGCATAAGAAGCGTAGATAAGATTGTAGATTTATGTGAAAGAGACATATGTTTTATGTACCTTGCAAAAGGTGAAAAACCAAAAAGGGATGCTTTTTACGATTTTATGAATTTTAAAGCAACAAATGAAATAATAGAAAATCTTCATTATCAATTTATTAATATCCTTAAAAAAGAAGAATATATATCTCTTAAAACCTTATTTATAGATGGTACAAAAATTGAAGCAAATGCCAATAGATACACATTCATTTGGAGAGGAAGTATAAATTATC
>CAYLXY010000161.1:0-4926 GCA_964387405.1 uncultured Clostridiaceae bacterium | reverse complement strand
TGCGGGAAATGACCTAACCCAATTTGCGAAGCAAATTGATGGTAGGTCAAACGCAGCCGGCTGTCCGTTTTGTCAACAATTCGCAGAGCTCGCTGGACAAAAAGGCAACAAACACCAAATTTGCACGACCGTTAGGGAGTGAATAAATTTGCAATGTTTGACTGTGGGAAATGACCTAGCCCAACATCCGATGATGTTTATTACATAAATCATAGTAAAGGAGTACAAAATAAGTTATAATATAATATGCTTAGACTTAATTATACATGGGGCGTCATTCCGAGTAATAGTGAGGAATATTGTCCTGGAAGAAGGGATTATATTATGAGTAAAATGATAGATGTACAAAATATACAGTTTTGTTATAAAAAGAATGAAGAAGAAAGTTTGATGGCATTAAAAGATGTTACCGTTACTGTAGAATCTGGCGAGTTTATAGTAGTAATTGGACATAATGGTTCTGGAAAATCTACATTAGCTAAACATATGAATGCCCTTCTACTACCCAGTAAAGGGGATGTGTTTGTAAAAGGACTTAATACAAAAGATGAGGATAATGTATGGAATATTAGGCAAAATGCTGGAATGGTATTTCAAAATCCAGACAATCAAATAGTCGCTACTATAGTGGAAGAAGATGTAGCTTTTGGGCCAGAAAACTTAGGAATTCCTCCAGTAGAAATTCACAGAAGAGTAGAAGAAGCTCTTAATATTGTAGATATGTTAGAATACAAGGATAAAGCTCCACATTTATTATCAGGTGGACAAAAACAGAGGATTGCTATAGCAGGTGTTATAGCAATGAGACCTAATTGCATAATATTTGATGAACCAACTGCTATGCTAGATCCATCAGGCCGCAAGGAAGTAATGCGAACTATAAAGAAACTAAATCAAGAGGAAAATATTACAATAGTTCATATAACACATTTTATGGAAGAAGCAGTAAATGCAGACAGGGTTATAGTAATGGAAGACGGGGAAATAGTATTAGAAGGTAGGCCAAAAGAAGTTTTTTCTAATGTAGAATATCTAAAAGAACTAGGATTAGATGTACCCCAAATGACAGAGCTAGCTAATGAATTAATAAAAGAGGGAATTGATTTACCCCAAGATATATTAACTGTGGATGAAATGGTGATGAAATTATGTCAATTAAAATAGAAAACTTAACTTATATATATAATCCAAACAGCCCTTTTGAAACCAAGGCTTTGGATAATGTTAATCTTCAAATTAAATCTGGAGAATTTATAGGCCTTATAGGTCACACTGGATCTGGTAAATCTACTTTAATACAACATTTAAATGGATTAATAAGACCAACATCAGGTAAAATAATTATTAAAGGAACAGATATTACAGAAAAAACAGTCAAATTAAGAGATATAAGAAGAAAAGTTGGTTTAGTTTTTCAATATCCAGAACATCAATTATTTGAAGAGACCATATATAAAGACATTGCTTTTGGACCTCAAAATTTAGGATTATCCGAGACAGAAGTAGAAGAAAGAGTAAGAGAAGCCATGGAACTAGTCAAATTACCCTTTGATGAGCTAAAGGATAGATCGCCTTTTGAATTAAGTGGTGGTCAAAGAAGAAGAGTAGCCATAGCCGGCGTTTTTGCCATGAAACCAGAAGTATTAATATTGGACGAGCCTACAGCAGGCTTAGACCCTAGAACTAGGGATGAAATTTTAGAGGAAATAAGAACACTTCATAGTTTATATAAAAACACAGTAATTTTAGTATCTCATAGTATGGAAGATGTCGCAAAACTAGTAGGGCGAATCATTGTTATGCATAGTGGTAAAATAGCACTATCAGGCACACCTAGAGATGTGTTTAAAGAAGCAGAGATTTTAGAATCTATAGGTTTAGGAATTCCACAAATAAGTTACCTTATCAGGTCTTTAAAAGAAAAAAACATTAATATAAAAGAAGATATATTTACAGTAGAAGAAGCCAAGGAAGAAATTTTAAAATGGATAAGGAGTAATAAAGATGCTTAAAGATATTACAATAGGTCAACATTATCCCACAGGATCCTATATTCATAAATTAGATCCTAGGACAAAAATATTAGTTACCTTTGCATTAATTATAGGATTATTTATTATTAATACTTTTATTCCTTATATTTATATCGTTTCTTTTATACTGGGTGCAATACTTATATCTAAAATACCATTAAAATATATTTTAAAAGGATTAAAACCTTTACGAGTAATAATAATATTTACATTTATAATTAATTTATTTATGAGTCAAGGAGATATTGTTTGGACTCTAGGACCCCTTAACGTTACTAAAGAAGGTATTGACCAAGCCTTTTTCATGGCAATAAGATTGATGTTACTTGTTATGGGAACCTCTTTATTAACACTAACTACTACTCCTATAGACTTAACAGATGGAATAGAACAGTTATTAAATCCATTAAAGAAAATAGGAGTACCAGCTCATGAGTTAGCTATGATGATGACAATAGCACTTAGATTTATACCTACATTATTAGAGGAAACAGATAAAATTATGAAAGCACAAATGGCAAGAGGTGCTGATTTTGAAAGTGGAAATATTATTAGCAGAGCAAAAGGTTTAGTTCCTCTCTTAGTTCCCTTGTTTATTAGTGCATTTAGAAGAGCAGATGAATTAGCTATGGCAATGGAAGCCAGATGTTATCGTGGTGGAGAAAATCGTACTAAAATGAAAGAACTAAATATGGGTAAAAGAGATTTAGTAGCTTTAGTTGCAACTCTAGTATTGTTAGCTATATTAATTGTTTATAGGGTAATTTTATAATTAAGATAGTTTTAAAGGCAGCAAAATTCATCCTAGAATAATTATCCAATTGAAATAGAGAGCAGGGCCGACTATGATGCCACTAGCTAACTGTTAAGTAAGGTGATAGTATGAGAAATATTAAAATAGAAATAGAATATGATGGAACAAACTATAGTGGATGGCAAATGCAAAAAAATGCTATAACTATACAGGGTGAAATAACAAAAGCTTTAAAAAAACTTACTGGAAAATATATTATAGTTCATGGTTCAGGAAGAACGGATAAGGGTGTTCATGCAAGGGGTCAAGTTGCTAATTTTATTATAGATAATAGAATTCCTATAGAGGGTATACCTCTTGCAATTAATAGATATGTAGCCAAAGATATTTCTATAATAAGGGCAAGAGAAGTTCCAATGGATTTTCATTCACGCTATGATGCAATTAGAAAAGGATATTCTTATAATATACATGAAAGCAAGCATAGAAGTCCACTTTTAAGAAACTATAGTTATCATGTCTATTATGAATTAGATCATAACAAAATGAGGGAAGCAGCCAAAACTTTAGTGGGCACCCATGATTTTCAAGGATTTATGACAAATAGAGGTAATAATATTAAAAGCACAATTAGAACAATTTATAGTTTGGATATAGTTAAAGAAGGAAATAGCCTTTGGATATACATGGAAGGTGACGGTTTTTTATATAATATGGTTAGAATTATTGTAGGAACATTAGTAGAAATAGGTAGAGGTAAAATGCCAGTAAAGCAAATAAATCAAGTATTAAAATCTAAAAAAAGAATAATAGCAGGACATACAGCACCACCACAAGGATTATTTTTAGATAAGGTATATTATGCCTTGACACACTAGGGACATTGTATTAAAATGAGTTAGAGTGTGTAAATAATGATCCACTGCCCCGGATCGTGACACATATATAGAGAAGGTAAAAATACAAATAGAATTTTCGAGTCTATGGTTTATGAGGAGGGAAATTAATGAAGTCATATATAGCAAAGCCAAATGAAATTGAAAGAAAATGGTATTTAGTTGATGCTGAAGGAAAAACTTTAGGTAGACTTTCAACACAAATAGCTACAATATTAAGAGGTAAGAACAAACCAGAGTATACTCCACATGTAGATACAGGCGATTTTGTAATAGTTATTAATGCAGAAAAAGTAGTTTTAACTGGTAAAAAGTTGGACCAATCTTTCCATACTTATCATACAGGACATCCAGGAGGATTAAAGCAAGTATCATTTAGAAGAATTCTTGCTGAAAAGCCTGAGCAATTGATTTATAGATCAGTTAAAGGAATGCTTCCAAAGAATAGATTAGGAAGACAATTGCTTACAAAGTTTAAAGTATACGCAGGACCAAATCATGATCACGAAGCACAACAACCGGAAATATTAGATATATAATAGAATAATTCGAAGGGAGGAATTATGCATGGCGAAAGTAGCATATTACGGAACAGGTAGAAGAAAACAATCTATTGCTAGAGTAAGACTAGTACCAGGAGAAGGAAACATCACAGTTAATAAAAGAGATATTGAAGAATATTTCAAATATGAAACTTTAAAAAGAGATGTTAGAATGCCATTAACACTAACAGAAACATTATCAAGATTTGATGTAATAGCAACAGTTGCAGGTGGAGGATACACAGGACAAGCTGGTGCACTAAGACATGGAATTGCTAGAGCTTTAATTAAATCTGATGAAGAATTAAGAGGACCACTTAAAAAAGCAGGTTTCCTAACAAGAGATGCCAGAGCTAAAGAAAGAAAGAAATATGGTTTAAGAGGTGCAAGACGTTCACCACAATTCTCAAAAAGATAAATATTATTTCAAAAACAAAGACTGCCAATGGCAGTCTATTTTGTTATCTTACATTAATTTTTTTTCCATTGAAGCAATAGAATTAGAAACAGAATCAATTTGTTTAGTTAAAGTAGTTAGTTCTTTAAATACTGCAGGATCTTTGACACGGCTATTATTAGTATCTACCATTAATAACTCAATTGCAGTTAAGTGTTCCTGAATCTTATCGTGACACAACCTTAAGTCACTTATTTGACTTAACACATCTGATTTATAATTGTTATTTATCATTTTAATTCCT
>CAYLXY010000160.1:0-4939 GCA_964387405.1 uncultured Clostridiaceae bacterium | reverse complement strand
ATAAGGAGCGAAACAAATGAATAAGTATTTTGATATAAAAGATAATATTTATAATATAACAGAAAAATATCCAGAAACTATAGATGTGTTTGTAGGAAATGGTTTTGAACAATTAGCTAATGAAAACATGAGAAAAGATATGGGACAGACTATCTCATTAGAAATGACACTTATAAGTAAAAAGGTTAATGTTGAACTATTCGTCGATAAACTAGTAGAAGCAATAGAAAGAAATAGAACTTATGTAGATGGGGTACTTGTAGATAGTAAAAATATAAAAGGTGGAGATATAAAAATAGATGGAATCTTACCATGTCCAGTTAAATTTCCTTTAATGGAAGGTTTTGAAAAATGGCTTAAAGGAAAAGACTTTGGATTCACTGTAGAATACGATTTAAAAGTAGCTTCTGGTGGAGTAGATTGGATTAAAGATAAATTAATGAAAGTAGAGAGAGAAGAAGAACTATCAGACCTATTTATGTCAGCAGGTTTTGATTTATTCTTTGATAAATCCTTAATGGGGAAATTTAAGTCTCAAGGAGTATTCGAGGATTTAACAGGTTTCAATAAGATGAATGAAGATTTTGATAATGAGTATGTAGATTTAAAAGATCCAGCTAGGCAATATTCTATAATTGGAGTAGTGCCAGCAGTATTCTTAGTGAATAAAGATGAAATAGGAGATAGAGAAATGCCGAAAACTTGGAAAGATTTATTTAAGCCTGAGTTTGAAGGAGAAGTATCTTTACCTGTAGGAGATTTTGATTTATTTAATGCAATTCTTTTAAATATATATAAAAGCTATGGAGAAGATGGTGTTAGGAAATTAGGGAAATGCTTTATGAGAAACATGCATCCAGCAGAAATGGTTAAATCTCATATAAGAAAAAAGAATAAACCGACAATAACTATTCTGCCATATTTCTTTACTAAGATGACATCAGAAAGAGGTCCAATGTTTCCAATATGGCCAAAGGATGGTTCAATTATTAGTCCAATATTCTTATTAAGTAAGAATTCTAAGAAAGAACAAGTACAACCTTTTGTAGAGTATTTTGCATCTAAAGAAGTGGGAGAGATATTATCCCATAATGGAAAATTTCCATCTACTAATCCACAAGTAGAAAACTATTTAAATAAGGATCAAAAATTTATGTGGTTAGGTTGGGATTTTATAAATAATAATGATATAGGGCCTTTAATAAAAAAATGCGAAAAAATATTCAATGAATCTATTTAGGAGGCAGATATAAATGAATTTAGTAATAGTATCAGGTCCACCTTCGTCGGGGAAGACCTCAATAATATTAAAAACTATAGAAGCGTTAAAACAGAGAGATGTTTCTGTAGGAGTAGTTAAATTTGACTGTCTCTATACAGATGATGATATATTATATGAAAAAGCAGGAGTTCCGGTTAGAAAAGGACTTTCGGGAGGCTTATGTCCAGACCATTTTTTTGCTTCTAACATTGAAGAAGTAGTTCAATGGGGACGGAAAATGAAATTAGATATGCTTATTACAGAATCGGCAGGTCTTTGCAATAGATGTTCACCCTATATAAAAGATATAAAAGCTATATGTGTTATAGATAATTTATCTGGAATAAATACTCCAAAGAAAATTGGACCAATGTTAAGGTCAGCAGATATAGTTTTAATTACTAAGGGTGACATAGTATCTCAAGCAGAAAGAGAAGTATTCTCATCTAGAGTAAATTCTGTAAACCCAAGAGCTATTATAATGCATATTAATGGACTTACAGGTCAAGGTGCTTATGAACTTAGTACCCTACTGTTTGACGAGGAAGAGACTGTGGAATCTGTTCAAGGAATGGAATTAAGATTTCCAATGCCCTCTGCAATGTGTTCTTATTGCTTAGGTGAAACCAAGATAGGTGAAGCTTATCAGCTAGGTAATGTAAGGAAAATGGAATTAGGTGATGAAGATGAATAAATTAACCATAGGTGAAATTCAAGAAAAGTATCCTTTTGTTACTAGTTATTTTGAAGAAAACAAATTAAATACTAAGGACCATAAGGATTTAACATTTAAAGAGTATTTGGATATATTTACAGAAGAAGATATTGAAGATTGGGCAATAGATAAAATTAAGCTGGAAGAAGATTTATATATATATATTGATCAAATGAAGGAGTTTCTTGGTATTAAAGAAGAAGTAGGAATAAATTCTCTAACAATTCAAGCAGGTCAAGATAAATCGGGAAACAAAGAAGGTTTTGAAGAGTTTATAATTCATAAATCAGAAATAATATCAATAGTAGGTCCTACAGGGTCAGGTAAGTCTAGATTACTTGCAGATATAGAATGGGCAGCCCAAGGGGATACTCCTACAGGTAGGGGAATTCTCATAAATGGACAAGTAGCAGATAAGAAATGGAGGTTTTCATCTAATAATAAGTTGGTAGCTCAACTTTCACAAAATATGAATTTTGTAATGGATTTAACTGTAGAAGAGTTTTTAGAGCTTCATGCAGAAAGCAGACTTGTTGAAAACATTCCACATATGGTTTCTAAAATAATAGAGGCAGCTAATAATTTAGCAGGGGAGAAGTTTGAACTAGACACACCAATTACATCTTTAAGTGGTGGACAGTCAAGGGCCTTAATGATTGCAGATACTGCAATCTTAAGTTCATCTCCTATAGTACTAATAGATGAAATTGAAAATGCAGGAATTGATAGAAAAAGAGCCTTAGATCTTTTAATATCTGAAGATAAAATAGTCTTAATGGCAACCCACGATCCAATGTTAGCACTTATTGCAGACAAGAGAATAATTATAAAAAATGGTGGAATATCCAAAGTAATAGAAACAAGTTCTGAGGAAAAAAAGCTCTTAATAGAACTAGAAAAAATGGATAATATTATACAAGATATGAGAAATAAACTTAGGCAGGGAGAATTATTGGAAGAAAAAAAATAGATATGAGAAATTAGGGGAAGGTGGATTTTAATGAGTACAAATACTGTAAACTGTTATGAATGTAAATATTTTTATATAACTTGGGATAGAAATTTCCCAAAGGGATGCAGATTATTTGGATTTAAAACTTATAGGCTTCCATCTACTTCAGTTTTTGAATCTTCTGGGAATCTTTGCTATGGATTTATACAAAAGAAAGAAAAAAAGTAAATCTACTAGATAAAATGACTAATATAATAGCTACTTAGACATAAATGTGTTATACTATGGGAGTATATTTTGTATATGAGCTTTTAATAAAATTATAAAAAAGCAGCCTCTGTGAATTTAGCAGAGGTTGTGTTTTGTTATTTACAATATAATAAAAATAGAAAAGAGGAGATTTATTGGATTATTTGGTAGACATGTTTCATAGGAATAAGAAGTTTTTTAGGGGTGATATTTTAGCAGGAATAACTGTGGCTCTAGCTTTGATACCAGAATCTGTAGCCTTTGCCTTTGTTGCTGGTGTAAGTCCTATACTTAGCTTGCAAACAGCAGTCATGATAGGTTTTATAGCAGCTACCTTTACAGGAAGGCCTGGTATGATAAGTTCTTCAACAGCAGCAATTTCGGTTGTCTTTGCATCATTAATAGCCCAATATGGCTTAGATTATCTTTTTGTGACTGTAATTTTAATGGGAATTATTCAAATTCTTATTGGACTTCTAGGACTAGGTAAGTATGCTAGAATAATACCTTATCCAGTTATGTTAGGTTTCCTTAATGGATTATCTATAGTAATATTTTTATCCCAATGGGCTTTATTTAAATTAGATAAGACAGTTATTGTAAATGGTGTTGAAAAGGTACAAAAAGTTTGGATGCCTTCTACAGATATGATAATAATGCTTTTATTTGTAGCCTTTACTATGTTAATTATTCATTTTTTTCCTAAAATAACAAAGGCCATACCATCTAGTTTGGTCGCTATTATTATAATGACAATTATTGCAGTTATTTTAGATAAAAGTGGATATCATTTAAGGAATGTACAAGACTTTGCAGGTATGGAGTTAAAGGGTGGATTACCTAAGTTTTA
The DNA here is from genome assembly GCA_964387405.1 of uncultured Clostridiaceae bacterium. Classification (GTDB taxonomy): domain Bacteria; phylum Bacillota; class Clostridia; order Peptostreptococcales; family Natronincolaceae; genus JAAZJW01. The sequence goes on along the minus strand of CAYLXY010000160.1, from coordinate 912 downwards.
TATACCACAAGTCAAAATAAGTATAGATATGCTAAAAATTATTTTTCCGTATGCTGTAATTGCAGCACTGGTAGGATTAACAGAAGCAGTTCTTACTCTTAGAGTAATTGATGAGATGACGGATACTAGGGGTAGAACTAATAAAGAGTGTATTGCACAAGGATTAGCTAATACAGTAAATGGTTTCTTTGGTGGAATGGGTGGAGATGCTATGATAGGTCAGTCTATTATTAATATAAAATCTGGTGGTAGAACAAGATTATCCGGATTAGTAGCAGCTTCTTCATTAATGATGTTTATAATGTTTGGTTCTAATGTTATAAATGCAATTCCATTGGCAGCTTTAGTTGGAGTAATGTTTATGGTTGTAGTGGGAACATTTGAGTGGCAGAGTTTAAAGTATGGTAAGAAAATACCTAAACAAGACATTATAGTTATAATAGTTGTTAGTATAGTTACTATATTTGCAGACTTGGCAACAGCAGTAATTATTGGAGTAATATTATCAGCGCTGATGTTTGCTTGGGAAAAAGGAAAAGTCATATATGTGAATATAGAAAATAATGAAGATGGTTCTAAAACATATAAAATTAATGGGTCTATATTTTTTGGATCGGTATTAAATTACAAAGATTTATTTGACATTAATAATGATCCAGACCATGTTATAGTTGACTTTAAATATGCTAAAGTAATGGACCATTCTGCTATTGAAGCAATTAATTCTATGGCAGAAAAATATGATGATATAGGTAAAAAAATGACTTTAATACGTCTTACTGAAGAGTGTAATAGGCTTTTTGAAAATGCCAAAACAATTACATGTGTTGATATAGATGAATCAACTATAATACCAACTAAGTATAAAGCTAAGAAATAATATATAAATATAAGATAAAAATAAATAATTAC